>JBILGL010000231.1:0-6802 GCA_044351075.1 Isosphaeraceae bacterium
GACTGGGTCGGCGGGCGTTATTCTGTGGATTCGGCAATTGGCCTTTCGCTGATGATTGCCATTGGTCGAGATGCATTTAGCGAATTTCTCGCTGGTTTTCGTGCGATGGACGATCATTTTCGCACAGTGCCCTGGGCTGAAAATTTGCCCGTTCTTCTCGGCCTGATTGGCATCTGGTACAACAATTTTTTTGGAGCCCAAAGCCTTGCCATTCTGCCCTATGATCAATACTTGAATCTGCTGCCAGCCTATTTGCAGCAGCTTGATATGGAGTCAAACGGAAAGCGCGTAACGAAACAGGGTGAAGCGGTGGATTACCAGACAGGGCCGGTGGTCTGGGGTCAGCCGGGAACCAATGGCCAGCATGCGTTTTATCAGTTGATTCATCAGGGCACGAAGTTGATTCCGTGCGATTTTATTGGTTTTGTTCAGAGTCTGAATCCAATCGGGCGGCATCATGATCTTTTGATGTCGAACTTTTTTGCCCAGACGGAAGCACTAGCATTTGGCAAGACACCTGAGGAGCTGTCAGCGGAAGGGTGCCCGGCGGAATTGGTGCCGCACCGGACATTTACAGGCAATCGGCCGACAAATACATTGATGCTGGAAAAGCTGACGCCGACAAGCCTTGGGGCGATAATTGCGCTTTATGAGCACAAAGTTTTTGTGCAGGGAGTGGTGTGGGACGTCAATTCGTTTGACCAGTGGGGTGTGGAGCTGGGCAAAGTGCTGGCGAACCGAATTACGCCAGAGCTTGAAGCCTCGACCGAGCCGGAACTCAAGCACGATAGTTCGACAAATGCCTTGATTCGTCGTTATCGTGCGATGAAAGACTGAATGCAGCATCCGTAGCGTAAATCATGAAAGTCATGGATTATGATTCAAAGTTGATGAAATTTTAATGAAATCTCACTGATTCACTTGCCAGATCACTGTTTATGTCATCTAATTGAAAAAGATCGGATGAGTTCAATCTGATCCGGAAAGTGAAAATCTACCGTTCAGGATGTCAAACGGTCACTTTTTGTAGCAGCTTGAGATAAAGATCGAATCGGCTGATCACAAACATGCCGATACATTCGATTATCGATCAGGTTGCATGACTTTGTGACAGGATGGAACTTCAGGCAGGGTATAATCTTCAATGTCAATTCAACCAGATACCGCTTACGAGCTTTCTCCTTTTTTTGATTTCAATAAAAAAGGTACGGTTAATCAGCTCTTTATGCGTGATCTGGAGCGGTTATGGACGGACGTCCTCCGTGTAGCAGCGATTGTGGAAGATTCGCTGAGCCAGTCGTTTGAAATATTGATTCGTCAGCGATCGGAACTGACAAACGACGTTATCAACAACGAAAAAATCATTGATCGCTGGGAAATCAGCATCGAAGAAAAATGCGTAGCGATCTTGGCACAGCATCAGCCGGTGGCCGGCGACCTTCGACGTGTTGCAGCCATTTTGAAGTTGAATAGCTTGCTGGAAAGGCTCTCGGACCTGGCCAGCCACATTGCGGTGCGTTCCCGCAAATTCAATGAATTTAACACCGGTGTTCGGTTGAGCCATGATTTTGTCAGTCTGGCGGAGTCGAGCATTGAACTCCTGACAGAAAGTTTAAATACTCTCACTCGGTGCGATGCCGAAGCAGCCCGCAAGCTGGTGGATGGAACTCGTTTTTCCCGCATCGATCGTCTGCGAACTAACGTGAGACGTGAGATGAAACAGCAGATACGCGATAATATCGATAATTTTGATTCATCTCTTAGAATCATCAACATCGCCCGCAACTTCAAAAGAGTGGCTGAACACGCGCTCGATATCGCCGTTGAAACCGTTTATGTACGAGAAGGGGTGATCATCCGCCACCAGGCACTAAAGCAAATCAGCCCGGATGACGTTGACTGACACTGATTTTTTATCAGAAACGCACTGCAGGTTCAAAAATGTTATGTTTTGTATGGATTATTTCTTGAAATTGCTCTTGCCAAAATTTGCTAAGTTGGCAAAATTTTCCAAAAGTGCGGAATTGTTCGCATCAATCCAGCTTTTTTGCCGAAATATTCTTAAGAAGAGTATTGGTAGGCAGGAAGTGAGAGGGATTGAACAGTTCCCGGGGTTATGGGGCAAGTATCCGGAAGGGAATCTGGGTATCCTGTAGCCACTAAAAATTGAACAGAACAAGGACGGACAACGATTCCCCCAGGCCGGGAACGCTTGACTGACTACCTTATTGGTTCGTTCACTTGTCTTTGCCTGAGGCTTCAGGTGAGTGGTAAGTGGCCGGGTCAGGGCAAAAGGGGTCTGAGTGTTCACGAGATTGCCAGGTGAGATCGGCAAGGAGGCGTAGCTTGCGTTACCCTAGTTGGACAAGGTCGGCCATGATGGCCGCGATGGGCCTTGCGGCTTCATTGCCCGGGATTGACGCACAGACTTACCGCGGGCTTGAGCCAGGTGCCAATGCGACACAGGCACCAGCCGCGCCGCGAAGTGAATCGGCCAAACCCGCAACGGCATCAAATGCGAAGTCAAAATCAGCCCCGGCGATTGATCCGGCCGAAGCGGCTATGCTGCGCAGCCGAAGTGCGCGGACCATTCTACGTAATGGTCAGGATTACATTAAATATCAGCAATACGAAAAATCGCTTGTTTATCTGAGAGAAGCTGAAAAGCGGTCTGCTGAACTCAACCCACAGGAAGTGATCAGCCTGCGTCAGGCGATTGAAGCGGCACAGGATGGCCTTCGCTCGCCTTCAGCCCAGGTTGGTTATGCACGCAGCCGCAAGCCACAGGCCGGCTCGATTTCAATCGCTGGCCGGCGAGCAGCCCTGCCACCGATTGATTCGCAAATGCTGACGGCCTCTGCCGAAAAGCCTCAGGCGAATTCCCTTCCGACTGAAGCACCACAAGCCAGTACATTACAGCCAAAACTTGAGGAAAAGGATTCCAACGAGAAAGCGACGTCACAAGTCGCGAAACTCGACCCAATCAGCCCTGATGTACTGGCTAAACAGCTCCCATCGGCTGCTGAACTGGCCTCATCTCGAACGATCGACTCAGCTCGCAAGCGTTTCGACGCCGCCAGTTCTTCAAACAATGTGGTTGCGCCCGTGCAGGAGCCTCGTTCGCTGAACGAACCAGCCCCTACCGAAATGGTTGAGGCTGAAAAGCTGGCTGCCGCGAAAGTCGGCGATCGAGTAAAACCAGTCGAAACAGAAGTTGTCGCCACCAAACCGCCACTCATTGCCGAAGATGATATTCCTGCTCCTCTGCCAGAAAGCCCGACGGCCGTAAGCTCAGCAACTGTTCCAGCTGGTTTGCCACCACTGGAAGAAGCCGTGGCTGATAAGGCTCCTGTAGCCGAAACAACCGCTGTCGAAGAAAAACCCGCCACATTTAAGACGCCAGATACTCCGGCAACGCTGGAAATCCCGGCTCTTGCATCAACGCCTGTAAAGAATCTGACGACTGCAGCTAAGCCAGAGAAACATGCCCAACAACCTCTTTCTGGCGATGATCTTAAGGCCCCTGAAGTGGCTGTACCACCTTTGCCAGCGGTGGAAGAAACGCCTCTTGCCAGTGTTAAGCCAGCCGAAAGTGCCAAACCGGCCGAGGAAATGCCGAAACCACCTGCAGTTCCAGTAACGTTGCCAGAATTGCCGGTTGCTGAAGCTATTCCAGCCATTGAAACGAAGCCGGAACCAGATAGTTCACCTGCAATGCCAGCGGAAATCAGGGCTTCAGCAGAGGTTGAAAAACCTGCTCCAGCCAAGGTTACGGAGGAACAATCGCCGATAAAGCTGCCGGAATTGCCAAAGTTACCGGAAAAGGTGACGGAAGTTGCCGAGCCTGCTCTACCGGAATTACCAAAACTGCCTGAGCAAGCTCCACAGCCAGTAGTTGCCGAGCCTGCTTTGCCAGAATTGCCAGGCAACAAACTGGAAAAAACTGCTACAAAATCAGAACAGCTCATTTCGAGCAAGGCCGACGACAAGACAATCACCGTTTCTTCCGAAATGGCCGAAGCCGCCTCTCCAGCAGGGCCTGATCAGAAGACAGTCAACGGCGTACCGGTACTGATCCCCCTGCCCGACGATGAGAGTTCGGAAAGCCCGTCATTACCACCACTGCCTGTAATCAAACAGGAATCATCATCGGCAGAGTCGAATTTACCGGTAAAGCAAGAAGCAGCAGCCGAACCATCACTGCCGCAATTGCCTCCTGCCACTCCGGTGGAAGAAACAATGCCGCCGCTGCCAACATCCAAACCGGTTGAAACGACCGTACCGCCATTGCCAGTGAAAGAAGTTGCCGAAGAAAAACCGGCCCTGCCTGAACTTCCAACTGCCAAACCAGTGGAAGAATCGGTGCCGCCGCTTCCGGTTGCTAAACCGGCTGATGAGACGATGCCACCGCTACCGGCTGGTAATGCAGCAAACACGGACACACCTCCGCTGCCGCCATCTGCCCCGGCTACTGTAGAAGAACCTGTGAAAGTGGCACAGGCTCCAGCGGAAATCAGCACAAAGCCCACGGGCGAGCTGCCGCCGCTGCCTGCCGAAGAGGTTGCCGGTGTAGCTGCCGCGAGTGCTGCAACTGTGGCTGATTCAGACCCGGAAAAAGTCTCAAACCGTTTGCTTTCCGGTCTTTCCGCCGAACGCCGCCGCGAGATCGAGCAGATTGCCCGGGCTCAGGTTGAACGCCCTGGCGGTGCCACACCTGGCCTATCTCCTTTAGGAGGTGGCTCTTCGGTTTCGTCACCAACACAAATAAACAATCGAGGCATGTTACCCGGCGGCGGCAGTATCAGTGCTTTGGATGACCCGCTGGTACGCCTGGAACTGCCACGTGCCCCAAGCCCGGCAGAAGCCCGGCCAATTCGTGCGATTCTTCTGCCAGAGCAGTTTGATAACATCAAGCCGCGGCAGTTTGATCCACGACGAAAGATGTGGGCATCGTCGGCCGTGGCCCATTACCCACTCTACTTCCAGGACCCAAGTCTTGAGCGTTACGGGATTTCAATCGAACAGCGCATGGGCCGTGCCGGCCGCAAGCTGACTTACCCGATCGACGACCCGACACAAAGCAAGTTGCGTAACCAGATTGCCACGCCTTTCTTCTCGGCCGGTCTCTTTGCCCTGCAAACGGCCACTTGGCCTCTGCGTATGATTGCTGATCCACCTTGGGAAGCTGAATATGATCTAGGCTATTATCGCCCTGGTGACCGAGTACCGGAAGATACGGTCATTGTGCCATGGAAGGGCGTTGGTCCGCTCTTCAAGGGTAACAAGTATTGATATGAAGCTTTTCTGAAAACGCAGTGAGTCGCGCCTCTTCCGATCATTCGGAAGGGGCTTTTTTTATTCTATCTCAAAAGGGGCAAGAAGCTTACGCGGCAGGCCAATGTCAATCACTTCCACTGAACCTGTCCACTTGTCGGCTCCTGGTTTTGCGTAGCCCAACTTTGTAGAGACGAATGACGCTGTGATCGTCGCCTGCACGCACAAGCCCAGTGCAAAGCCAGTGTCTGCATCAAGACCCGATGGTATATCAAGTGCCAGCAGTGGTTTACCGCTCCTGTTGATTTGGCTGATCACAGTTCCGGCAAGCGAGTCGCCGTCGATCGCCCGACTAAGCCCCGTACCAAAGAGGCCATCAACGATCCAGTCGGCCGAATCAATCATCAACGCAAGTTCTTGACTATCATTAAGATAAATTTGATTTACGGTCGATTGTTCAAGGATTTTTTGTTGAATTGGGGCCAACCCTCGCAGGTCGGCCGCTGGAGTGATCCAAGCCAGGTTCACGCTGGCCATTCGGCTGGCATCGAGGTGGCGTGCAAGCACAGCCCCATCGCCTCCGTTGTTGCCAGGCCCACAGACCACCAGCACTTTTGGAAGGGGTTTGCCAGAATCGAAAAGCCCAACCTTGCCTATGGCCCAGAGCAGTACCCGCGCGGACCCGCGTCCGGCATTTTCCATGAGTGCAAGTGTTGATAAACCAATGGTTTCAGCAGATTGATCGAGCTGCCGAAGCTCATCGCGTGAAAGAGCCCTGAGAATCAATCTGGATGGCTCGGGCGATTCGAGTCTTTTGGATCGATCATTAAGCTTAGACATAAACTCATTCCAAAACAGGCTGAATGCATGAGTAATTGGCGTATCTGAACAAAAAAAGGCCGACGACCCCAAAAGAGGGTCATCAGCCTTTTATGATCAATTACTCAATTCGGCGTATTATTCGTGATCGTTATCAATCCCAAGGCGGAACTGAAGTTCCTGGAATTGTTCACGATAGACATCGTCGGTTGAATGAAGATGCTCTGCCTCGGAGATGAAACGAAGGGTGTCATCACGTTTGAGGCCACAGGCGATAAGGATGTCTTCAAACGGGTCGAGATCGTTGGCATAGACGAACAAGAGCTTATGTTCATCAAATTGAACTTCCATCGGTCCGTTGGGGTTCAAGGCCGCCAGCCCTGTACAACCATCGTTTAGAAGGAGTTCTTCATAGTCAAAAAGTGTGCTCTTGAAGATGACGCTGTCCATGTGCTCGCGATACATATCAGCGTGTGTGCCGGGCTCGCTTTCGTGACTGGATTCCATCACCACATCGATTTCATCACCAAGTGGTGTAAGCAGTTCCATAAAAACTTCGAAAAGTTTTTCGGCTGAGACTGAAGCGGCCAGAACGGGCATGGTGTTGCCTGATTCAGGGTCGCGATAAACATCCCGGCGATAACCTTCGCGAGGCACAATCTCAAGGTCGAAGGAGGGGCGGATGGCGTCAGTTAGTTGGAATTCGCCA
>JBILGL010000674.1:0-6769 GCA_044351075.1 Isosphaeraceae bacterium
AAGGCAACCAGATGTTGCACTGGCAAAATTGGACTACGCAGGGTGCCAGGAGGTTTATGATTTTTGGCGTAACCGTCCGCTCAATTTCAGGAACGGTGAGCCGCTATCGGCAAAGCACTGTTCCAGCCATGTCGGCGAGCTGGACCGCTTCTTTAAGTGGCTGCACACCAGTCCTGAATTTGACTGGAAAAGGCCAAGCGACTTTGACCTGATCAACCGAAAAATCAAACGGCTTGACTCAGACAGACGCTCGCTTCAAAGCATTGAACTGAAAACCTTTAACATCGAGCACCTGGCCCTGCTCTACAAGCATGCCCTGCCCAGCGAACGACTGAAGCTGGTATGGTGCCTTAACTGTGCCCATGGTGCAGCAGAAATCGGCCGTGTGGAATGGTCGGACATCTACCTTGACCAGCCGCATCCCTGGATCAAGGAAGGGCTTAAATACACAAGCCGTCCGGATGATTCTTGGTGCGGTTTCCTCCGGCCTAAAACCGATGTGATCGGCTGGTGGTGGCTATGGCCGGAGACGGTTGAGTTGGTCAAATGGTGGCGGGTTGAGCTACAGCGCATGCTGAATCGTGAAATTGACACGACCGAGCGTATGCTAATAACCAGTACAGGGCAGCCGCTGTATCGCGATAGTTCCCGCAACGGCCAAACCTCGTTTGGTAACCAGTGGGCGCGATTGCTTGACCGCGTTGAAAAAAATGAAGGGCTGCAAGCTGTGCCCAGGCTACCCTTTGGCAAGCTTCGAGATCAGCTGAGCAATTGGCTTGGAAGCGATGAAAATCAGGCCGTTCTGGCGAGTACTGCCCTGGCACATGGGATCCCGCATAAGAGCGACAAGCTGTTATTCAAGCATTATTCGAACAGGCCCTGGGCTCAGCTGTTTGAAAAACAGCGTGAGTTTCGCAAGGTCCTGCAACCGATATTTGATGAATGCCCAAATCCCACCGCGTCACTTAACACTCAGCAACACTCATGCGAGTGAAGATCTGGAATTACGTAATATTCGGCGGGAATACTGATCGATGATACTACCCGATCAATTCACGCTTACGCTTTCACAGGCAGATTACGTGTGTTTTTATCGCACGTAATCGCAATGAGTCCGATTGTCGGGTGAATGAAAAGTTACCTACGCAACGTTCTGTCATCAGCTTCTCTGGCTTGAAGCCGGAGTGTTGTGACGGCTATTAAATCGAAAGATCTGTGAATACTACCAGCTGGCAGAGAACGTATTTGCCAAGTTCAGCGACGTTGATGACGAAACCAGGTGCCTGTGCAACCTGGACCTCTACGGTGGTGCTGTGCCTGACCCGTCGCACATCAAGGCGTTAGCACTACTGGGTGCAGCCTTGCTCTATACGCTCCAGGCTGCAGGTCAAGGCAAGATAGCAGATGAAGAAAAGCTCGTGACAGTTCAAAGCATACTACCAGAACAGGTGATAGCTGCGATCAGCCAAAGTACACCTGATGCTACCTAGCATCGCGCATAATTAAGCTGATAGGCTCTGTAATTTACCTGTTGCGATAAACAGCTGCTAAATTACATAATCAAAAAGGTTTATGAGAATTATTAATTTTGTTGAGATAAAGTTACGTTACTGCTATCTTTTCCTAAAGGAAAAGTTCACATACAAGCGTTTGATAGAAACGCTTGTTATGTCTTAATAAAAATAAAAACAAATTAAGAAACATCTAATTACGGCGTGCCCTGTGGGGTTAATCAGGGCAAACAACCAAGTTAGCTGCGACTAGCCCAGTAGGGCCGCCGTAAATAGTTAATAATCTATTTTAATTTATCTTTTTATACTGAACATATGTAAGGCTCTTAAAAGCCTTACATTCTGTCTTTTCCGTAGGAAAAAGACAGCAGTAACGTAACTTTATCTCAACAAAATTGATATTTTTTATAAACGCTTATGTTTGATAAAGTTACCAACTATTTTAAACAACAACTAATTTTGCTACGATTTTGCGGTTTAGCGCCCCGTTATAACCGAAGGAGATTTCAATGGGTAAAACCCCTGATTTCGACACAAGCTACCCGACACTTAAAACCGTGCCGAAGCTGTTAAAAGTAAAGGAATCCTTAGACCTTGAGCTGGTACGTCGATGTGTGCTGCCAGCGAATTATGAATCGCACCAGAAGACTGACCTGACCAAGGCAGCACACTTGCAGAAGCGTTTACGCCAGCAGTATTACCGGTTGATAGAGTGCAGTCCGGAAAAGCGGCTGGAGTATACGTACCGCATGCACTGTCCGCCGCTTGGTTTTTACATGAGACCACGCTCGCGGGTGTGCAATCGCCCTCTTACGTGCCCATGGTGTTACGTACGCAGCCGTATCAGGCCCATGTATGATGCGATCATGCAGGTTCCAGCTGATGTGCGTGACGCCAGTTGCATAGCGATCTGGAAGAGGCATTGGCCGCTTGGGGCATCGTTGCCTTTTTTCGATTCTCGCAGAGGTCCTCATGTTTTGCTGAAGGCACACGTAACGGTGCAATTTGCGACGCCGGTGATTAATCTTAAAGGCGAGTTGGTGCTGCAACATTGTGGCTTGCAGCTTATACCGAAAACGGATCAGAAGGTTTTTCATACTTTTGAGTTCTATCCGCCGCTGGCCAGCAAGATATTTTCGGACGCAAGCGATACGACACTACTGGATGCCTTGACTGACCTTGGTAAGCTGGACTGGCTGGTGATTCTTAACCAGGATTGTCTGATTCATTACCAGCAAATGGTCCATTTCACAGAAAAAACCCGGATGTACCGGGTAAACAAGTACAAAGGAGATTAACTTGAACGACAATTCGATCTAAATTCGCTTCCAAGCCATGTTGCATTTGGAATCTCAAAAACGTATCAAGCAAGATTGTAATTATCGTCAAATGAAAAGCGTAGGGCATATGTTGGTGCAAATCACTAAGAATAATTGTAAGATAGATTATATGCTCATAACATATCGAAATAGGGATCGGTTCATCGTTCATCCATCGGAATTAGCCACGGCTAACTCATCAATAACCGCTATGGTTTGACAGCTGCTAGATACTGTTAATATTTATACTATCTTAAATTCTGGATTTTAGCTTTTGTTTTTATATTTCCCGATATGCAAAAGAATTCTTTCAACCCAAACACCCCACGACAGGTTGATTTTCTATGCAACTCTTGTGAAGGTGCCTACGAAAAGTAAAAGTCGTGAATTACTTACAGATCATAGCTCTTTATTCAACCGTGAGTCGTTGATTTGGAAAAGTATGCCAGCCGGGGCCGCTACTGTGTCTTGAAAACTGGTGCAGTTATTATACCCGGCATTATCTGGTAGACTGGTTGAATCAGGGTAATGAATATTTTGAAGGCTACTGAACCTCTCTCTACAACGAAATTTCAGCAGAAAATTACTGGTGCAACAAGACGTAGCTGATCCGAGCGTTTCAAGCGACAGCCAAACTGATTCAGATACGGCAGGTAAACTTTGTTCCCGACTAAGCAAGCATCAAGTCAAGAAAGCTGCAAGAAGGGCCTTTTACAGCCAGCAGTTGGTGTTTTCTAAAACTCGTGTGACTGAGCCAGTTGTGCAATGAATCGAAAACTATTACTATTCGGTCTTAATTATTAAATTGTAAAGTTCAGTAGCCTAGGCGTATCGCCGTCCGGGCCTAAAATAGACTATCTTGTAAGTTAGTCCCGAATCGGTCGATTTAAATCACTCCGTCCTACCGTAGCTGCTTACTTTTCGGTATGAAACTGGTTCTTATATAGCGTCGTTTAAACAGAGTAAAAATTGATTCAAGACGCTTAAGACCAAATTCATCCTTTAGCATTTCAAGGATATCTTCATCGGAAGCATTTTTCGGAAACTGAATTTTGATGGTCGTTTCAAACTCATCATTAAAATCATATTCAGGTTCAGATTCATCTCTATAATAATATGGATCTTCTGGTTCTGATTCTGGTTCGGGCCGATCAGAATCCGGTGAAATTGCGGTAGCTTCATGATCGAAATCAACCGGTTCCTCCTCAGCAATTTCAGAATCTGGCGTATTTGGAGCCAGCTGTGATTTGGTTTCATCCTTGCGGCGTTTACCGGCACCTGAAGCCTGTTTGGACGCAGAGATCTTCTTGCCGTCTGCTGTTACGCGCTGATCAACCTGGAACGCCGGATCAGATTTTCGGATTGCGGCAATTGTTGGTGCAGAAACGCCTACAATTCTAGCCAGTTCGCTGTCAGTCAGGCGACGTGTAATTTCATTATTGAGCAGTAGATGGATTGCACGTTGGTTATCTGCTCGAGACCGTCTTAACGGCGAACCATGGTGATTATTTGCTTTTATTGCGTGTTGCAGAGCATCCGATCGACATTGCCGCAGATATTCGTCGTCGCTAATGTTTGCATCGCGTATGGTTTCGTGTAGTTCTACCTCGATTCTGGCAGATTCATCCAACTGGCGATAAGCGCGATATCGGTGATGTCCGTCCACTATATAATACTCGCCGCCGACGATCCAAATGCATATTCGCTTTTCATCTAGTACCGTCGAATCTTTTACGAGTGAATCTACCATCTGAGCCACATGATCCTCGTCGATTCCTATGCGAGGATGGAACGCTTCGTCTGAAATCAGGGAATTAAGTTGAACGGTTGCAATATTCATTGATGCCTCTCGACAGTAACAACCGGATTCACAGCCTGATGAAGTAAAGCAAACTGTTTTATCTGGTTTCGTGAAATTGCAATCTAATTGCATTTTCAATTTATGTCAATGGCCCAGGAATGAATTATAGTTCAGTCGTAAGACTAGGTTTGAAATTCCTAGCATAAAATCTTTATGCTGCTGTATGAATATTGTTGCTTTTCAGGCACGTGGGATTTACCTGTCTATGCTCCATCCAAGTAAATTATTACAATAATTACAGCGATTTGAATACAGAGGGAAATTTCGAGGCCGTAGTACAAGTGGCATGGGAAAATCGAAACGGCCGACGATACTTTTACCGCAGCCAGAGAATGCCCGATGGCACAGTATCAAAGATATACATGGGGAATTGTATTCTTGCTGAAATCGAGGCAGCAAATATTGAGCGACGGCGATTGAGAAAAACTTGGGAAAGGCAAGAATCCAGCAAAATACAATACGCATGCATTTTCGATGATGGCATATTCCACTTACTTGAATCAATTTGCGCTGCAAATATGCGGATCGCCGGATTTCACAACAAAAAAAGTCGTGGCTGGAGGCTAAGACGCGAGATGACAACAGAGACTAATGATCCGCAAAAGAACGTGGCCTCAGTCAACTCAAACACGGAATCACAGCCTGTTCTACAGGACGGTTTTAATATTGACGAGTTTAATGCGATCATCAAAGCCGCAAAAAAAGGCGATCTGGCTGCATCCAAAAAGTTAGCTGAGTTATTTGACAAGCGGCCTGAATTAGCTGGCCGGGTTGGTGATCTGGCGGCACGGGCGATCTGGCACTGGATTCACTCGATTGCAGGCGAAAACAAGCACTTGCACCAGGCACTTTTATGTGAGATCAAACAGCAACGGGCACTCCTCTCACGCGAAGGTAGCGGCACAGTTCTTGAGCAAAAGGCGATTGATTTATTTCTGGTGACATGGCTCCAGCTATATCAAATGGAAGTCAGAGACCTATCGAATCCACCTGGTACTCTCGAATATGCCCGCCACCGGATGGATAGGCTTGATCGGCTGACTAAGCGGCATGTGAAATCGCTTGAATTATTGGCTAAACTGCGATCAAGCAAAACAGAGACAAATATCGAGAGTGTCGTTATCAACAACATTCGACAGCCCCGCAAACGCCGTAAACCTTCAGTCGAACCAGTAAATCGCATCGCAAGTATTGTGGATGCTGTCCTACAAAACTGATTTTCGGTGATCTGTCTGAGGCGATCTCTATCGTTCTGCCCATTAATCAGTACAAAATAAGATGTCGGGGAGAATATCTAAATTCCGGATTTTAGACTATATGCTTTATTTTGAAGCGTCAACGCTTATAGGCATTAGACTATCACATTTATCAATACACGTTCTACGATGACAGGGTGGGTAAATTCAGTCCGTTTTTATGACTATTCTGCATTTTGGCCTGAATATCCACCAAAGGTAAAAATAAAGTCGAGACACCGTCAACCTGCTTGTTTTTTAAAATGACGGCTGCCTAAAATGCCAATGTCCCGACTGGAACTTTGCGAATCAGCGAAGCTCGACTCCGGTTAACCTCCACTACCATATTCAGTTTCGTTCACTGGTCGCTCTTTCAAGGTCAAAAGATGATTATCGACACCAGTCAGCAGATACAGCTTGAGAGTCATGTCTTTAGTCTGTATTTCCCCATCAATTGACAGTTGCAAATCCCAAATTCCAAGCCCTGATGCGTATATGTCCCAAACCCCCATCTCGCTTAGTCAGCTCGAATCTCATTTGTGGGAAGCCGCGAACATTCTTCGTGGTCCCGTAGATGCGGCAGATTTCAAGTCTTACGTATTCCCGATGCTCTTTTTTAAGAGAATTTCTGATGTTCGCGATGAAGAATTTGAGTTAGCACTGAATGAGTTCGATGGCGACGAAGAAGCTGCACTTTTCCCTGAAAATTATCGATTCCAGATTCCAGAAGACTGCCACTGGGCTGATGTCCGAAAGGTGACAACGAATGTCGGCCATGCTGTCCAAAATGCGATGCGGGGCATTGAGCAGGCAAATCCTCACACTCTTTACGGTATATTTGGC
>JBILGL010000233.1:0-6747 GCA_044351075.1 Isosphaeraceae bacterium
AGCGCGGCATCGCCCGTTCGTCCATCAACCGGGGCAATTATTCGGCTGAATTCCAAGTCAAGTTTCGCCTGGTCTAGTGCCGCCTTGTCGCCTAAAATTTCAGCCGAGACGACATCTTTTTTGGCTTCGCTTTGCTGTAGCTCTTCAAGGCTCAGAGCCCGACGATCGTGCAGGGCCTTGTTTCGTAGATATTCAGCTGTTAATTCACGGAGCTTGGCTTCGTCAGCCTTTAACTTGGCCTCGGCCTCGCCGATCTTCGCTTGAAATGGCCGTGGATCAATTTCAAAGAGCAATTCCCCTTTTTTGACCTCCTGACCTTCTTTAAAATGCACCTTAACAAGATATCCCGATACGCGTGAACGCACTTCCACTCGACCAATAGACTCGGTTCGCCCAGTGAACTCCGAAGAATCCGCGATTTGGCGAGACACCGGCTTTGCAGTTGTTACGGTGAGCTCGGGCGGTTTGGCCAGCTGTCGTCCTGCCTGAGGCGCACAGGCTGGAATCATTATTAAAAGGCAACAAAAAGCAGAGATATTCGGTCGATCGATCGCGGGCTTCATCTCGTTTTCCAGCGTTGTTTTGACAGAGGATTCTGCGGAATATGCACAGGCTTCCGGCAGTTTTTCAGATGAATCAAAATCATAATCGATCAGCGTTTGCAATTAAATACGGCAGGAGCACGATTATTCATAAATATAATAATTCAAGAAAGTTTTGGAACACTTTTGATCGGTAATAACGATGGCTAATTTCGCGAGTTTTAATTTTAGTTTAACACTCTCTCTCACTTTTCAAAATCAGCTTCAGGGATTCAGTCCTCTGGAAAAATAATCTCGATTCTGGCAATATTAGTTTGACTGCCATCTGCACCGGACATTTCAGTCATCATTCGATCTCAAATCAAACCGTACGCTTTCCGCTCGATTCAAAGGCTGGATCATGTACTTTTCAAAAAGAATTTCAACAAGTTTTCTCTCGCGGTTGGGAATGCTCCTATTATCTGGCTATTCTCTTCCTCTTTCAGCCTCTGAATCGATTACGCTTCAAGGTTCAACCACCGGTTTTGAACGTAATAACGCGATCATCAGGACAGTTTTTGCTCCTGATTCGAAAGATCTAGCCCCGCTGGCCAAGGCCGCCGAGTCGCTCAAGCCGGGCGAAGCGGCCTGCTGGTCGGTTACGCCAAAGTCAAATCCTGATGCCAAGCCACAGCCGGTGGAAGTAGAAATATCCGCTGACTCTAAAAAAATCAGTCTTGTCTGGGTCGAACCGGGCAAGTGGCCAGCCGGTGAAACACGGCAATGGCAGCTGAATACCAATGCGCCCGTTGGGTATTCGAGCCCATGGAAGTGGTTAGATGCGACCGATGGCCAGCTTGAGCTGCACCATCGCGACAGGGGCCTGGTCTTTCGCTATGTGCGCCAGCCGGTGACTCGCCCCGGCTTGCCGCCCACTCAGCTCCGTGGCGGTTATATTCACCCTTTTTTAACACCTTCAGGCAAACAGGCCACCGGCGATTTTTCACCTAATCACACACACCATCGCGGCTTTTTTCTGGCTTACGCCAAAACCAAGCGGGAAACAGCCACCCCCGACTTCTGGAACATCCATGCCGGCACTGCCAAAATCGTGGCCGACCCAGCCAAAATCAAAACCCGCCTGGGGCCCGTCACTGCACGCTTCAGCACCCACAATGCCTGGCAATTACGAGATAAAGCCAAACCGACCGATAACAACGGCGAAACTGTGATGAACGAGACTTGGGACTTCACCATTTATGAACTACCAGGCCAACCAGCATGGGTTTGGGATCTGGTCAGCACGCAAACACCTGTAGGTAAAGATCTTGAGCTACCAAAATATCGATACGGTGGAATGGCCTACCGTGGGCCTGAGCCGTTTGTTAAAGGCAAACTTGACGTAATGACAAGCGAGGGTAACGATGACCGTAAAACAGCCGACCAGAAGCCAGCCCGCTGGATTGACTTGACTGGACCGGTGGAACCTGATTCCACTGACTATATCGGCGCAGTTATGTGCGATCATCCCTCGAACGTTCGCCACCCGAACGTGGTGCGTATTCATCCGGTCACTCTGCCGTTTTACAGTTGGGTTCCTTCGCACAAAGATAACTTGACACTTAAAGCAGGCACGCCTTATGTCTGGCAATACCGCACCATGGTGCACGACGGCCGCCCTAATCGATTGCTCAATCAATCGCTTTTTGACGATTTCGCCCACCCGGTGGAAGTTCAAATATCAAATTGAATTTTAATTGAGCTTTGCGACAACTCTTGCCAGCAAGCCTGGCAAGAGTATTGCTAATAATCCATAGATCGAATTCCGTTCCACCAATTGCATTTCGGCTTGAAATAAAACGGCAATCGGTAAAAATCCGGAAAAGAGCAGGGGGCTCACAACCAGCCAGGCAGGTGCAGCGGCGAGCCACCAAGCTTTTTCAAATATTCCAGCCACGCGGGAAACGCTCGATCGGGACGATCGGTCAATTCCGGCCACTCTTCTGGCTTTCAATGGCGAAGCACCTAATGTCAATGCGGTTTCCATCAACAACCGTCGAGATACATTTTCAGTAATTTTAAATGATAATCCGGACTGATTCTTTGCAACAATCGTGAGCGCAAAGACCGTAATTGTAATCATGTAAATCATTTGGCAGAAAACGGCGACATTCAGCCATGAATTGCCAGTTTCCCAAAACCCTCCCCATTGCCATATTGCAGTCAGAGCAAAAGCTGGGAGCAGCAGCGGCTGAAATGCAATCAGCAAAGTATATGACTCACCAAATCCTCTCAGAATCTTTCCGTTATTCAGCAGAAATGAAGAAAAAATACTGATGAGAATCAAGCATATCGTGGTGATAACAAGATTGACTGGTATTTGTAACTCAGTGAATTGTTTTATTAAGGTCAGATCGTTCCATTCACCCAATTGCATTCCAAATATGAAAGCAGGCAATATCATAGGCCAAATTGAAAAAACTGCTGCCAAAGTCATGAATGACAAAAGAGTAATTTTTCTCTTTTGATTTAATGGTTTAGTGACAGCGTGTTCATCCGTTTCAACGTTTCTTTTTCCGACTATTGCCTTAATTACTCCAGCCAGCGTCAGCAATAACAGTCCCATCAGCACAAGCCAAGCGGCCGCTTCATAAAGGCCAGGACCAAAGCCTTCCAGCATCAGCTTCACGACTTTCGATGCCGGCCAGTTCTGGACTTGTCCGAACAAAGCCGGGGTTGGGTCAAAAATCAGAATCGCAGTTGAAAGCAGCAGTGTTTCCCGTAAGTCTCGATTGATGATTGGTCTGATGACGAGCCGAAATTGCTGAACTCGGCTTCCGCCCTGCACCTCACATGCTTCCAGCAACGAAGATTCGATCGTTCGTGCTTTCATCTCAATTTGCCGAGCAAGCCGAATTGCCGACCACCAACCGACCCAAATGATCCAAACGAGCAGTCTCTGGGAATCACTCGTCTGTGGAAATAAATTCCGGCCCACTGCAATAATCAGGATTGGCCAGATCCAAACCGGAAACGACGCTGGCCAAAATCCAAGATGAAATAACCATCGCACCAGTCTGTTTTGGCATTTTCCAGCAGAGCAGCCCAGCCAGATACCCACCACGCTGACAAAAAAAAGATTGAGCGAAGCGACCAGAAAAAGCCGGGCAAGAAGCCATCTCACTTGATCATCAGCCAGTAAAATAACCGGCAGAATTAACCCCACTCGGCCTGCTGATGAAGTGCTGGTTGTGCTGATAAACCCTGCCTGAAATAGTGGTAGGAGAAACACCAGACAAAAAAAACCAACGGTCATCCACTTGGCAAGAGTTGCTGAAAGCCTTTGGTTTTCGTGCTTTTCGTCAATGATGCTGGTAGCCATGAATCATGCTTATTTGACAAGTTACAGCCCATATCCGGCCGAAAGAAGTTGAGAATCAGCCGAATTGTTTTAGAATAACGTGCATCGCGAAAAAAAACGACTATCCTTGGCCAAACACAGAAATCAATGCCTCAATGCAAAACGAATTGATCAAACGCTGGGCGGATCTGCTTACTGATTATTGCCTGCAGGTACAGCCCGGCGAAACCGTTCTGATTACTGGCGAACTGCCAGCTACTGAGCTTGTAGATCAAACGGCCCGTGCTGTGATCCGTCGCGGCGGCCTGCCGATGGTGCGTCTGGAAATACCCGGTTTGACCGAATTCCTGATCGAAAATGGCTCAGACGATCAGCTGACTACGATTCCTGTTTCTACCTACACTGAGGCTGGTTCGATTGACGCCCGTGTTCGAATCACTGCGGAAACCGACCAGAACAAGCCAGTTGACCCTGCTCGCCAAACCCTTTTTAACAAAGCCCGTGAGCCCCTTCGTCGCATGACTGGCCGAAAAAAATGGGTGCTTACGCAGTTTCCAACTGATACCTATGCCCGCCTGGCCGGCATGTCCCTCGAAGAATATGAGGCTTTTGTCGCTTCGGCGATGTTTCTGGATCGCGACGATCCCAGCCAGGCCTGGCGAGATCTCGGTAAAAAACAGGCTCGTGTGATTGACCTCGTCAAAAATGCCACCAAAATTCGGCTGGTAGCCACTGGAACAGATCTCACCCTCGACGTTTCAGGGCGAAAGTGGATTAACTCCGATGGACGTCGCAATATGCCCTCCGGCGAAATTTTCACTGGGCCGGTAGAAACTGGTGTCAATGGCCAGCTTTCCTGCGTTCAGCCTGTTTTGCACGATGGACGATTACTTGAGGGAATTGTTCTGGCATTCGAAAATGGCCGTGTGGTGGAAGCTCGATCCAAAACCCATCAGGACTATCTTCTGGCCATGCTTTCTATGGACGAAGGGGCTTCGATAGTTGGTGAGCTTGGCATTGGTCTGAACGAAGGCATAGACCGTTTCAGTGGATCGATTCTTTACGATGAAAAAATTGGCGGCACAGCCCATGTGGCTGTTGGTTCAAGCTATCCGGAAACCGGCGGATCAAATAAATCAGCCCTGCACTGGGATTTTATCATAGACATGCGTCAGGGAGGCCGTATCCTCGTGGATGACAAAGCTCTCTGCAATAATGGCCAATGGGCTATTGATTGAACCAACGGTATAATAGCCAGAAGAACTTAGTCGCACCACATCAGGAAGGTAGCCCGGTCATGTTTCAGCACTACCGCCGCTTGTATCGATTATCGCCGTTACTTTGCTGCCTGATCTTCACTTCCACCACGATAACAGCGCAGGATGCCCTGAAAGACCGTGTTGTGCAATTGCTGGAGCAGCTTGATTCGCCCGACCAAAAAACAGCTGACGCGGCCAGTGCTGCAATCCTCAAATTAGGTGGTAAAGTGCTGCCGCTTTTGCCGGCAGAAGCTGGCAAATATCCAGAAAGGCTAAAATCGCTGAAAGATGCAATTCAAGCCGCTTCAAAACAATCCACCGGGGCAACTTTGATCACG
The DNA here is from genome assembly GCA_044351075.1 of Isosphaeraceae bacterium. GTDB lineage: Bacteria > Planctomycetota > Planctomycetia > Isosphaerales > Isosphaeraceae > QWQI01. Next base: position 5,480 of record JBILGL010000233.1, read on the forward strand.
ATCAAGGGCGATTCTGTAAGGCTTTCAGATGCCTTAAAGGCTGTCGGTCAACAGTCGGGTAATAATGTGGTTGATCTGCGTGAGCAGAATGGCCAGGAAGTGACCAACCCAACAATCTCGCTGAATCTCGAAAAAGTTCCGTTTTTTCAGGCCCTTGATGAGATCGCCCGCAAGGCAGGTTTAAGCCTGAATCTTTACACTGCAGAAAATGCAATTGGTCTGCTCAATGCCGCAGCGATGCCGAACGTTGGTAATTTTGAGCCGCCGCCGCAATCGTCATCGGCCAGCCCTTACATTCGCTATCAGGAAGCTTTTCGAGTTTCGCTGAATCGGATTAGTATCACTCGTGATTATTCCGCTACCAACGTTTCGGCTCAGGCCAATTTGCAAATGGAACTCGTTTGGGAACCACGACTAAAGCCTTTGATGCTTCGACTCAAACCTGATCAGATCAACGCGGTGGATAATGAAGGGCGGGAGATAAAGGCTGCAAACAGCGGCGAATCGATGGAACTATCCATTAGAAACGAAAATCCGATCGTTGACCTCACCTTAAATCTGTTGGCCCCTCCGAGGGATGCGAAATCGATTGAGAAACTTGAGCTAACGGCTGAAATCACCGTACCACTCTCTAACCAGACTCTTCAAATTAAAAATATTAAAGAGAAAAATGCAAAAGTTATGGCGGGAGACAACGGGTTTCGGATCATGGCTTTTGAGGCTGAGCCACCTGTCTGGAAGTTAACAGTTGAGATCAAGTCTGGCCCGCCGGCGGGTGCAGAAAAGCTCGATAGTTACCGCCAGGCCAATATCGTGCCCACAGCTTCATTGGTGAAAGCTGATGGCGGCAGGATTGCACTCAATGGTGGTTTTTCAGCCAGTGGCGGTTCTGGTCCGAATGAAACCATCTATGAATTCCTTTTTGTTGATATTCCCGGCAAGCCGGAAGATCACGGTTTGGTGATTGAGTTGCCAGGCGAGCTGAAAACGATTCCGCTCAAGTGGTCGATTGAAAAAATTCCACTGCCATGATATTCGCACTGGCATCAATCTCATTCCCGGCAGTCTTTCGCTGATCGCTACAACACCTCAAACAATATGTTGATTCTCGCAAACATGTTGCGAATCTGTCAGGATTTCGGTTAATCTAATCGTTCTCAATTTACGTGCGGTAGTATCCGCTATGGTAAGCACCCGGCCTGTGAATTCCGGGCCAATTTGGTCAACTACATCGGAGAGCGTTTCATCGTGTCATCGGCCAATCGTTC
>JBILGL010000234.1:0-6742 GCA_044351075.1 Isosphaeraceae bacterium
AGCTTGGCTGGTGCGCGATAGGCTGTGCAGACATTCGTCTCTGTGGGGCCGTAAAGATTCCAGAAAGTTGAGCTGGGCCAGCACTTACGAAGTGCCTTAAGGGGCCCGACGGGAAAGACTTCGCCGGCAAAAAGTGTGATTTTCGGGCCTGTCCAGGGGCTGGTCTGGCCGGGTTCAGGCTTTTCCAGATCACCGTGTTCCACCATCATCGCGAGAATCGACGGAGCGGAATACCAAACAGTGATGGGGCTAGACTTGAGATAGCCTGCCAGCCGCACGGGATCTTTGGCCATTTGTTCGTCGATCAGCACCAGCGGGGCGGCATGCAGGACGCTCATATAAAGATCAAAAACGGAGAGATCAAAGTGTAGTGGAGCATGAGAGGCGAAAACGTCGGCAACGGTGGGTGCAATTTCTCGCTCGCACCAGTCGAGGAAGCACCAGGCATTTTCATGAGTGAGCATCACACCCTTGGGCTGGCCGGTCGAGCCTGAGGTGAAGAGGATGTAGGCGAGGTCTGTCAGCGGCTGATCGGGCGGGGTGATGGTTTGAGCAATCGTATTCGCCTGAACCTGTCGCCAGTGCTTTTCTTTCTGCGAAAAATCAATGCAGTCGGTATTTTCCGTTCCATGGTCATTGACGATCACCAGATATGGAAAATGATCTGCCAATTCGGGTGGCCAGGCGTTTTTGAGTGGTTCGACGAACGACTCGTGCACCACGGCGGCGGAGACACCGGCAAGGCTGAAAATGGTGGCGGCACGGGCTGCGGGTGCCAGCGGATCAACCGGCACATGGGCTGCACCGGTGCGGAGCGAGGCGTGGATGGTTGCGACGGACTCAATCGATTTCGGCAGCCAGATGCCGACACGATGCCCCGGCCCAATGCCCCAAGATTGAAATTGATCGGCGAGCTGATTGGCGGCTGATTCCAGTTCGCTGTAGCAAATATGTCGGCCCGAACTGGGTTCAACCAATGCTACGCCATGCGGGTTACTGGCAGCAGCGGCAGGCAGCAGGCCGCCCAGCATGGCAGGGCGTGAGGGAGTGTACAAGCTGGATGGGCTGGCGGAAAAATTTGACATTTGATTGATATCTCCAGAGGCGATTTTCAGAGGCAGTGCTGGCAATTAATCCAGATCGTCGGTAGGTGGCGGTGTTTCGCTGCCTGTCAGGCCAAAAGCTGTATGAATCGGATCTTGCAGCAGGTGTCGGGCGAGATTGGCGTAGATAAGGCCATGGCCGCGCGTGTTGGGGTGGTCGTCCCACTCGGCGACACTCAGCCGGGTGGGGTCTTCGCCGTCGAAGCTGTCTGTCAAGTCCCACACAGGAATGCTAAAAGCCTGTGCTGACTGAATTTGCCGATTGACACCATCGGCCCTGAGATGGGGTAGATCGTTGCGGCCGGCGCGGGGGATGATCAGGCAAACGACCGGGATTTGATCTTTTTTAGCTTCATCGACGAGATTGCCCAGGATATTTTGATTCAAGTCATCGCGCCGCGGCTCGATCCAGGTTTTAAACTTGTTCTTTTCAAGCCATCGTCCGGAAGGGTCGCGTCTGAGCTGCGCCGGATCGAATCCAGATTCGGCAACGGTGGAAGAGAGCAGGGGATAGGGCGACAGATCAACACGGTTATTCAGGCAATCGCCCAGATGAATTTCCGTGAGTCGGGGGTCGAGCAAGGTGGTTGCATAGAAGATCATGTCTGGCTTGAATTTACGAGCAGTCCGCTTAAATGTTTCAACGCGCTGGGTGGGCGAATAAGCGGCTACAGCGAAATTCAGGATCTCAAAGCGGTGGGCATCGCCTCGTCTGGCCGCTTGATCATTGAGCCAGTCCTCCAGCCGATTTTCATAAGTTTTGAGCGTGGCGACACCCCAGCCCATATCCATTGATGCACCCAGCAGGGCGATGCGGATGGTATTCGCTGGTTTTTCAATCGTCGTGGGGCGGTCTCTGAGCCGGAATTCATTGGTCGTGAATTGCTTGCCGAAGAGGGAGCGGGAGACTTTCGGGAGAAGGATAAATTGAACGATATCGTTTGTCACCAGTTGAGAAACGCCGCTGTCAGCGAAGTGGACCCAGTCGCTGGGCTGGCCGACAATCGCACGCTCAAGCGCATTTGACGCCGATTCATCGCCGCCAATCAGGCCTTCGTAATAGCCGGCTGATTCACGGCCCATCTCGGCTGATTTCATCGCATGTTTCACTAATCGCCCCTTGGCCCATGAAACCGGGAGGTCATGGAGACCAAAAACCAGAAGGCCAACGGTGACTGTGATGCGGAGGGTGATTGATTCAGCGAAGTTATTGAGCGTTTTTGTAAATTTCATTTTGTATTCGCTTTTTTGCTAAGTTTTTCGGCAAGAGCGGGCCATTTTGCAAGGCTTTCAGCCCACTGACGTGCAAGAATGCTGTGCCCTTTGATATTGGGATGATAATCGCCGGTGCTGAGGGCCAGTTCTTCGGGGGAATAATCGGCGTAAGCATCTGAAAGGTCGGCCACGAAATCAAAACCGGCAGCATGTGCGCGGGTGATTAATGCCCGAATTTCTGCTTTTGAGAGATTTGAACCAACTCGCGGTATTAAGACATAAGCCAGCGGAATCTCGACTTTTCTACACCTGTCCGCCATTTCTTCATATACACTTTGCAGGATTGTCCATTGCCAGGGTTTGAGAAGCTCGCCGTTGTCGTAAGGTGAATGAGTTGGCTGAAATTTCGATACGGCGAAAAAGCGTGCAAACAGAGGGTCGTCAAGTGAAAGACCCCGGGCCATGAAATGAGCCATCCTGCGTGCGTCCCAGCCGGGGTCGCTGGTGGTCGCTTCATATACCACCAAATCAAATTTCACGCCTTTGCCCGCAATCTCAAAATGCTTCCATCGCTGCGAAGGTGAATGGCCGGGCACCGCAAAATTCCATACTTCGACCGTTTTGCCTGTAGTTGCAATTTGCTGATTTAATACAACTTCCCAGATATCTTCAAAACGCTCAGGCCTTGTCACGCCCCAGCCGGCTGTAATCGAATCGCCCAATATTGCAATGCGAATGATATTTGCCGAATCGCCTGTTGTATATTCTTTATCCCTCAGCCCACGGGAATTTGTCTGCCAAATGGTGCCATAAGCGATTTCATCGACGTCGGGTTTTAAAATATATTCCCGCATGTCGTCGGTTGTCAGAATGGGCCGGCCATCTTCGTCAGAATGTACGGCCGGGCCAAGATTCTGCCTGAAATCTGCTACCTGGATGGTTTCGCCCAGCGAGCCAAAACTTCGGCCGGCATCAAGCAGCGTTTCATAATAGCCGCGTTCATTGCGTTCGTAATCGGCGCGATTGAGGCCGCCACGTTTGAGTGTTTCCCGAAGGCCAACGGCATGTGTCGGTAAAAAAGGCTCAGGAATGATCGCGAAGACCATCAGGGCAATGATCAGGAAGATTCCCGGTGCATTGTTCGTTAATGGTTTCATCATCAAAGCTCTATTCGACAGATATTCCGGGAAAAATCAGAATTGGCTCAGCCCGCGCTTCATCATTGATAGCCATTCGGCCAGGCTCGCGCTTGACCAGAGCGACCAGAGCAATGTGATTGAAAGCAGCATGCCGCCAATTGAAGTACCGTATCTGATAGTTGACCAAATCCCTTTTGATTCGGCCTTAACGCCAGGCTTTCGGCGTGCATCAAGCTGAACATTGACAAGCACCGCCGCACCGAGAATGCCCCAGAATAGAGCATCCGTCAGGCTGAAGCCCCAATGGCCCCTCAGCCAAAACGATTGCCAGGCATGCAGTGCCCAGGTGGCGACAAAGACGGCGACTGTAGCTACGCCCAGCGCCACTGGCTGTGGCCGCTTGCGGAGCCGGAAAAAGACGGGGTTAAAGACCGTCTTGACCATAAAATCTTTCCAATAAATATTGATGCGCCGCCAGTAGTCTGTAAAGCTATGTGCCAACAGATATTTATTGTGTGTTTCAGGCATATGGTGGCCGTAAAGATGCAACAGGCCGCAGGCCACATGAAATTGCCCGGAAACCCGCAGATAGAGCAGATAATTGCAGGCGAGATAAGCCCCCAATGTGGCCAGGCCTGTGACATCCTGCGGACGAATCAATAGCTCATGATATACCACGCGGTAGCAGAGCAGATGTGTCACCCCTACAAACATCATTTGCAGGCCACGACGTCGGGTAAGCGTAATATCCTTGGCGTAAAACCCGCGCTGAAGGGTGCGATAATCGACCACCGGGAAGTGCATGAAGCACCAATTCGGCAGGATCAGAAAATAGGAAACAGCGTCTGAAAGTGTCTCGCGATTTTTTGCATGCTTCAGCTCATACATATAAAGCATCAGCCGAAACATCAGCATTGTGCCCGCCACTGGCCAGAATGTGGGCGGAAGGCTGTTCGCCAGCGATGTTGACCGAACTACTGCAAGTATGATTGCGATGGATGCTATGACCGCAGCTCGCGTCTGCCAGCCGATTTTTGACAAGCGTGCTAAGCCGACCATCAGCGCTGCAAAGCCAAGGGCACTGGCGGCTGTGGCATTGCCAAAGATCATCGCAAGAGCGACTGCGGCAGAAAAGCCTGCCAGCGGCTTCTTCAGACGAAAGGGAACGATTTCGTAAAGTGGTAGTGTGGCCAGCGTTGTGCCTAAAACAATTTGAAACGCCCGCCCCTCAATACGATAAACATAGACCAGCCCTGTGAGTGCAGCGAGATAAGCCCAGGCAGCCCAGAAGGCTCGATGGCTGATATAGGCATGGGCCGGCCGGCCCTGATCAAGCTTCTGGTAAGCTGCACGAAACCAATTGGCCGAACTGCCGATTGCTCTGCTTTCCTGCGGCTGATACTGCCGGTGCGGCAGCTTCTGCTGGCTTGGCGCCGAATGACGTGAAGAGAGTTTCTGTTCGCGTTGTGTTGAATCTTCGGCTGTCTCGACCACGGCGTTCCCTCGCGCGAGCTCGAATCAATTGGTGGGGGCAAAAGAGCCTTCGGCCTTTTGGAAATAGCGTCATTCCGTGTCAATGGAATGAACCATTCCGCCGATTGACGGTCAATTCAACCGGAAATCGCGAATTTGTCAAGTTGAATCGGCTGGATTAACGCGAAGAAAATTGCGTTATTCCAGCCGTTGAATTGGTCTTTATTAAGACTGATTCAGCCGACGAATGCGTTTATTGATATCGACATTCACCGAATGAAACGGGCGATTGAGGTGCGCACTGTCAAACAGGCTGCGAGACGATTCGACATCGCCTTCGGAAAGAGCATTGTGGAAAATCGAATGCAAATATTCAATGCCGAGGGCAGATGGCTTAAAGCGGGCTGGGTCATAAAAGGCCTGAGCCAGCGGGCGAGCATGGATAGTACCCCAGCGGTCGCGCAGGGCATTGGCTGGGCAATTGTCCAGATAAAAGCCGCGGTCGCGATATTGCAGGGTAGCGATAACATTATGCTTGCCTTCCACAAGCAAGTCCACCGCCTTGCCGCCAAGCTGCTGGGCATGGAAGCGGTCAAAGAGGATGGGGCGACCGCCGCGCTGAGTGTGGCCAATTTTTCGGGTGAAAATGGCGGCATCAGCCGATTCATTACGGCGTTTTCGGGTGAAGAAATCGTTGCCCAGTTCCTGTACAAAAAGGCGTTTGATTGCCTCGGCCGCACCTGAATATTGCACATTTCCAGCAGGGTCTTTGCTGGCCGAGACGGAGCCATAAGGCAGGCCTTCTTGATCAACGATACCTTCCGAGACAACGATCACCGCATGTTTCTGGTAATCGAGCACGCTTACGAGCTTCTGCACAAGCGGTTCAGGGTCAACGGGCGATTCGGGCAGCAGGATCATATCGGGCTGGCCATAGGCGGCCCCCAGTGCGATCATGCCACAGTCCCGGCCCATGACTTCGATGATAGCGATGCGGCGATGGCTTTCGGCCGTTGTTCGAATGCGCTGGACGTTTGACGATGAGACAAAAACAGCCGTGGCATAGCCGGGCGTGGCATAGTTGATCATCTCATCCAGATCAAATTGGCGGCCTGGCCTTTTTTTATATCGGTAGCCTTTTTTGCTGCCGGTGTCTGGATCGCGTGCCCATTCGTCTTGCTCGTCCAGATAATTCAGGCCAAGATCATTGTCAATTGTCTTGGGTGCAAGAACGACAGGCAAAAGGTCAGAAAGGGCCTGCATGCCATTGAGAGTGCCGTCGCCGCCGATACAGACGAGACCGTCCACCTTGAGCTGACCGAGCCGGCCGGCAGCCAGGGCGATTGTTTCGCGGTCGTCGCCGCTGATGTAATCACGCGAAGCACCCAGAATGGTGCCGCCCAGGGTTGGGTCAAGCTCGGGAATGGTTGTATAGAGAGGGTTTAAGTGCACATGAGGCACCTCGGTATTCAAAAGGCCATTAAACCCCTTGATGATGCCAAAGACTTCAATTTTGAGCTGATTGGCTCGCTCTACCACGCCTGAGATGGTTGCATTGAGGGCAGGCGTGTCGCCACCCGCTGTTAAAACTGCAATCCGCTTCATTTTGGCTCGATTCAAGAATGAGTTCGCTGCTTAATGATCACTCGTTATTCGGCTGATTGCATTTTTTCCACCAATTTCAGGTGGACTTTCAACCGAGGTGCTCGAATCTGTATTTCATCGCCCGCTACCAGCTTTCGGCGTTTTCGCGACTCTTTCAGGCCGTTGACGCTCACAAAACCATCAGTGACCAAACTTTGGGCATCGCTG
>JBILGL010000235.1:0-6717 GCA_044351075.1 Isosphaeraceae bacterium
GCCACTTGGCAGGCTGCTGCTGGTGATGGGGATTCTGGCGACGATATCGGGCCTGACTGGTTATCTGCTGGCTTCAGCCGGTAAAATTCAGCTTTGGGGAACAATTGCCAGCCGAGTTCCTGCCGAACGGCATGTCGTTTTTCTGGCTGATCTCTGGGCCCATAATATGAGCTACGCTTCCGGCTTTTTCGGCGGCTGGGTCGTAATCGCCCGCACATGGCAGAAACGCAGATTAGCCGCTATTTACACGAATTCAACCCATCAACAATTCTGAAGCTTAAATGGAGACTGGCCCGGCTTGATCGATTCATGGCACGAATGGCTGGCGAAAGATGGCTGGCTGAAGCCGCAGGAGCTTCAGCAGGCCGAGGATTTGCACGCCCATGCCAAAGACCAGAAGGATTATGCCGACCAGCTTGTGAAAAATGGGCTGATTTCGAGTTTTCAGGCGAATCATCTGCTGGCCGGAACGGTGGCGAATCTGGATTGTGGGCGTTATCGGCTGCGTAAATTTCTGGGCCGGGGCGGCATGGGCGAGGTTTATGCCGCTGTGCCGCGCAACAGGCGTGATATTCCCGTAGCGATTAAACTTTTACCCATTTCGCTTGATCAGCCGGACGAACAGCGGAAGCGGATGGAAATCAGATTTTTGCGGGAAATGCAGGCTGGGCGAAGTGTGCGGCACTCAAGCGTGACGCCAACGATTGACTTTGGGCGTGATCATATCCGTTTTTTTCTGGTCATGCCGCGGCTCAAAGGCCCGAGTTTTGAGAAGCTGATCGAGCTGAAAGGCAACCGGCCCGAGCCGAAGACGGTGATTCGGATGGCGTCTCAGATTAACGAAGGGCTGCATGCCATTCACACAGCCGGGCTGGTGCATCGAGACCTGAAGCCATCAAACATTCTTTATGATGGCTATAAACGCTGGATGATCCTTGACCTCGGGCTGGCCAAGGCCCTGGGAGAACGCCAGAGCCTGACGAAGCCCGGAGTGATTCTGGGCACGCTTGACTATGCAGCGCCTGAGCAGCTTAAGGATGCCTCGAAAGTTGATTGGCGTGCTGATTATTATGCCCTTGGGTGTATTCTGTTTCATGCGTTTGCAGGCCGGGTGCCGTTTGAGGGTGGCGATGCGGTGAGCAAGATCTACCGGCACCGGATCACGCCGGCGGAGCCGCTGGGCCAGCTCAGGCCCGACCTTGATCAACGTCTGACACAACTGGTTGACAGTCTTCTGCAAAAAGAGCCGGAAAAACGGCCGGGTTATGAGCAGACGAAAATGTCGCTGGAGTCGCTGCTGACGAATCAGCAGGCGAGCAGCGACAGTTTTCAAATTCCGGCGATAAAAGAAGAGCCGGAAGAGGTGGCTGCAGCGGGTTTGGCGGAGGAAAAGAGCCCGGACGACATTCCAACAGAACAAATTGATGCCGACCTGGCGGGCCAGTGGCTGAACGCTGTGGATGTGGCGGAAGAGACAGACGATTGGGCAGCGAGCGAGCCACGCGGCCGACTGATTCAAACTCAGGCGTTCCGGCAGAACAAAAGACCGAATCCAAAAGCGGGTCTGAAAACAACGGTGAGCCTGACGATTCTCACAATATTTCTGCTGAGCATCGGAGTTTTTATGCGAAGTCTGGTTTTGTTTGTGCAGGTCGCAGCCGGTTAATGGACTCTAGCCTGATGCAGCAAGGCAGCATCAGGATGTGGCAGCCGGTGCCATCTGATCCATTCGACCGATATTGAGCACAATGCAGGTGATGTTGTCGCGCGAGCGATTTTCAACAGCAAGATCAACCAGCTTCTGGGCGGCCGATTGTGCGATGGGTTCACTCTTGAGCACAGTGAGCATCTCTTTTTCAGAAACCACGCCCGAGAGACCATCGGAACAGATCAGGAAGCGGTCGCCTTCCAGCAGGGCAAAGATCCTGACTTCAGGCATGCTTGAGTAAAGGTCGCGGCTGCCCATGTAAAGATAAAGCACATGGCCATAACGATGCGTTTTGACTTCATCCTGCCGAATGGTGCCATATTCGGCCAGAGCCTGGGCCATGGAATGATCGCGGGTGAGCTGCTCAACTTTATTTGCACGGATTCGATAGCAGCGGGAATCGCCAATACCGATAACGAAAGCCTTGCCCTGATTCACGGCCAGAGCCGTCAGCGTTGTGCCCATGCTGGAATACATCGGCTGAACTTTGGAAAAAGCGATGATTTCCTGATTGGCATGGCTGATTGATTCAGTCAGCGTGGAAGAAAGAGCCCGGGAAGTCAGGGAATGATCATAGCGTTTGTTATATTCCTGCGAAACCACTTCGATGGCGATGCGGCTGGCGTGTTCACCGCCATGCTGGCCGCCCATGCCGTCGGCAACAATGTAGAGTTGCGTTTTGGAAGCTGTTTCAGCGGCAAAAAAATTATCTTCGTTGTGCTCTCGAAAATTACCGCAGATGGAGAGGCTGCCCATGTCGGTCACGCCAAGTGAGAACTGGCTTGAGGGCACATTTCGATCGGCGTCATCCGGATTGAGACTTTTTGGCCCGGAACGTGAGCCGAAACCGAGCCTTTCCGTCAGTGATTTAAACCATCGACCTATCATGAAACGGGTGCTTTCATGTTCTGCACAGGGGCTTTTATCCTGTTAGGCGATAAATATTTATTAAATATATCACAAATCATGGGTAAGTTCTGTCTGAAATTCATGAAATTTGTTTTGCAAAGGCAGGGGCAGCCCATCGCATGAGATCGTCTGTGCCCACAGCCCGGTATGTCAGAAAAATTTCACCGGCCTCAAATCCCGAAATCTGGCCGTGATAACGATTCATTGCTTCGATCACGCCGAAGACGCGCTTTCGTCCTGCCGGGAACTGAGTCTCGTAGCAGGCGATCGACCTCAATTTCTTTTCCAGACAGTCTCCAATATCGGAAACCAGATAGCCCGATGACTCCGGTAACTCAAGGCTATGTAAGGCGATCGGAAAACTGAGCTGGTTGCTGATCGTGTGCGGGGGAAGGCCGTCAAAGTATTCGTCCCACTTCGTCAGCCGACTGTAGAAAACGGCGGCATCTGTAATCAGCATCGCCTGATAATGATCCGGCGAAGCCATCACCGTGCGGCCGCCAAAACCAACCACAACTTTGGGCTTATACTGGCGAAAAACTTTAGCCAGGGCGACCCGGTGTTCAAAACTGTCAAACAGGCGGCGATTCGGCAGGTTCAGGTTGATTCGCAGCGAAACGCCCAGAACTTCGGCAGCGCGTCGGGCCTCAGCCATACGCACTTCAGGGCCGGGAGAGAGAGGTGTCGGCTCACCATCGGTCAGGTCGATGATGCCGACTCGATAGCCTTTCTGAGCCAGGTGTGCAAGAGTGCCGCCACACGCAATCTCGACATCGTCCGGATGCGCGCCCACGGCAACAAAATCAAGTTCTGAGACCGTGTTCAAGATTCGCCTATCAGTATGTTTAGACCAGTCCAGCCAAAGGCCGAAACACTACGACCTTTGAATTTATTCTGGAATATAAATAAACCTTCGATTTTTTGCAAATACTGGTTTGAAAATACTTTGTTTAACTTTTTCTCTCACACTTCCGGTACAAGCCCCAATATGCCGCAATAATATCAAGTGAAAATCTTTTCTGGAATTATGGAATTTCTGGTCTGTTGCTGGTATTGTCTCTTCATCAAGTTCGGTCGGATAGATCATGCTAAACTCAATTCAGAGAGAAAACCGGAGTTGACACGACCTTTGGGAATTTTCCCAGCCACATTACTAAAACAAGGCTAACCCAAAGCGCTAGCCAGAGATAAGAAATCAGATAGATCGCTCAGAATAACTCCCTCGCTTGCGCTTCGGGTTAGCCTGCTATCGTGGAATTGCGGCCAAAATGCAGCAATAGAGAAAGAAATATCCAGTTTTCTGAATGACCGGAGTTTAAATTGCCAATCTGATTTGTCCTGAACGCAGTGAACCAACACACACAAACCGAATCATATGACTCAAAAGTTTGAACTTGTTGCGGAGCCTTTACCTGGGCTATTACTGCTTCAGAACAAGATCATAAGCGATCACAGGGGCTATTTTGAGCGTCTTTTTTGCGAAGAAGAACTACGTCCATATATTGGACAACGGCATATTGCACAGATTAATCACAGCTTCACATCAGAAATTGGCACGGTACGTGGGCTGCATTTTCAATTACCGCCTTACTCTGAAATCAAGATAGTCTCCTGTATCCGAGGCAGCATTTTTGATGTTGTCATCGATTTGAGGAAGAATTCGGAACATTATCTCAAGTGGTATGGAATCAGGCTCGATGCAGATTTGCATCGTACTCTCATCATTCCTGAAGGATTCGCGCATGGTTTTCAATCACTCTCAGTTGATGCGGAAGTCGTTTACTCATCCACGGCAGCCTATGATCCAATGCATGAGTCTGGTCTGAATCCACTTGACACTTTGTTTGCGATTAAATGGCCTGTTCCTGTGACGAATCTCTCCCAGCAAGATGAGAAACGCCCATTCATCAATTCCGAATTACCGTTTCATTAAACTCAATTCAGAGAGAAAACCGGAGTTGACACGACCTTTGGGAATTTTCCCAGTCCACATTACTAAAAACAAGGCTAAACCGAAGCGATAGCTTTGAAGTTGCGCTTTTTGAGAAATCTGTTTTCTTTGCGGCTCCAGAGGAGCCGTCTATGAATAGATATGGCCTCCGGCCATCGATAAGAATAGGCATTGTATTATTGGGCTCCAGAGGAGCCGGCTATGAATAGTTATGGCTTCCGGCCATCGATAAGAATAGGCATTGGATTATTGGGCTCCAGAGGAGCCGTCTATGAATAGAAATGGCCTCCGGCCATCGATAAGAATAGGCATTGTATTATTGGGCTCCAGAGTAGCCGTCTATGAATAGTTATGGCCTCCGGCCTTTGATAAGAATAGGCATTGTATTATTGGGCTCCAGAGGAGCCGGCTATGAATAGTTATGGCCTCCGGCCATATAAACCACCGATCTTTTTATTGATTTTCCTTAACGGATCAAATCGCAGCGTATCTTTGGATCTCGGCAAAACGACAATTCAAAAAGCGCAACTTCAAAGCTTGCGCTTCGGGTTAGCCTGCCGTCGTGGAATTGCGGCCAAAAGCAGCCAAGAGAAAGAAATATCCGGTTTTCTGAATGAACAGAGTTTAATTTTATTCCCAATCGTTGTGTGACAAATCTGAATCGAATTGGGAGATAGTTTGTTGAGCCCGGGCGTCGCTGCGCTTGACTGGGGCTGATATGAGAGTTGCGCCTTCATCCCACTCAAACCAATCGTGATTTGAAATCTGCTCGGTCGCCAGCTTACCGAATGGTGATCAGCTATCCATGAATTCCCTAATTCCATCAAAGATTTGCACTTGAGATTATTGCGGCAGATTGGGGCTTGTACCAGAAGAGCGGGAAAACTGTTTCACTTCAGCCGATTATGGTAACTCGAACTCAGGGCGGTTTTTTGATAGTCTGATGGCATCGATTTCGCCATGCCTCATTTTCAATCAAGCCAGCAACCATGAACGACCAACCTGAAAGCACAGCCCCAGCGTTAAACCTGTGGCACTATGTTCTGCCATTCCTCGCCTTTCTGGCCATGACCAGCCTTGAGGGCGAAGCCATCAAAGACGATGGTTCACTGGATGCAAACCTTTACGCAATGATCTACTGTGGCAAGATCATCGCCGTGGTGGCCTGCATGATCTGGGGACGAGCCGCCCTGCGTGACCTTAAGCCTTTACCTGGCTTAAATGCCTGGCTTCTGGCGATATTCAGCGGAATATTGATTGGTTTCTTCTGGGTGCATCTGGAAGGCTTCTATCCGCCACTGCCTGAGAGTATTGTGGGCAAGCGATCGGGTTTCAACCCGCTGAAAAATCTGGAAATGCCGCTACAGGCGATCTTTCTGACATTTCGATTTTTTGGTCTGGTGATACTCGTGCCCGTGATCGAGGAACTATTTACGCGGGATTTTGTACTGAGATTCGTGACAAAGCCTGAGTGGGAAACGGTCGAGCCGTGGCAGTTTAACGGTGCTGCGGCAATGGTTTCGACGGCCATTTTCGTTGTGGGCCATCCAGAATGGCTGCCTGCCATTCTGTGTGGCTTGATCTGGCTTTGGCTCCTGCGATCAACCAAAAGCCTGTCCACGCTGGTTGTGAGCCATGCCGTGGCGAATTTCTGTCTCGGCATTTTCAGCCTGGTGACTGGCGACTGGCATTTTCTTTGATTTCAACGACTCATAGACCAGAAATAAAGAAACCCCAGGCAGATCTTGCCCGGGGTTTACAGTGAGGAAAATCACGAGGTAATCAGAAGTTGATCACTTCTTGACGACCACGACTGGCCTTCTGACAGGTGCCGCGACGACTGGTCTTTTGACCGGTTGTTTAACAACTGCCTTCCGGACTGGTGGCTTCGGCAAAGGCTTACGGACAACTGGCTTTCTCGGAGCCGGTTTTGCAACTGGCTTCGGAACTGGCTTGGCTGTCGGCTGAGGCACTGGGTTTGTGGTCGTTCCGCCTGTGGTTGTGCCACCCGTCGTACCGCCGCTTGTGCCGCCGGTCGTTGTACCGCCCGTGTTGCCACCTGGTTGGGTGCTGGTTGAGCCTCCGCCAGAGCTGGCCGTTGGCACAATGATCGGGAATGAAGGATTTGTCGGTGTGCCGTTGTATTCAA
>JBILGL010000236.1:0-6700 GCA_044351075.1 Isosphaeraceae bacterium
CAAACATCTCGACCTTGGTAAACTGATGCACACGATAAAGCCCCTTGCTCGCCCGGCCTGCGGCACCGGCTTCGGTGCGGAAGCAGTGCGAGAGGCCCACATACCGCAGGGGCAGCTCCTTGTCGTCAAGCACTGTGTCGGCCAGCATCCCGCCAAGCGTGATTTCTGCCGTGCCAACAAGGCAGAGGTCGGTATTTTCCACCGAATAAACCTGCGTTTCATTGCCACGCGGGTTGAAGCCAATGCCTTCAAGAATCGATATCCGGGCCAGGTCAGGCGTGATAACGGGCGTAAATCCCGCACCGGCCAGCTTTCGCATGGCAAACTGCTGAAGGGCCAGATCAAGCAGAACGGCATCATTTTTGAGGAAATAAAAACCACTGCCGCTGACTTTGCCGCCGGTTTCAAAGTCGATCATATCGAGCGATCGGCCAAGCTCAAGGTGATCCTTGGGCTGAAAGTCAAACTGGCGAATGGCACCAACCTTGCGAAGCTCGCGATTGGCATCGTCGCCCGAGCCGACCGGGGCATCCGGGTGTGTCAGGTTCGGCACGCGGCCAAGGCGGTCTTTGAGCTCTTCTTCCAGGGCCCGCAGCGTCTCTTCCTTCTGCGAAGCCGTCGCTTTCAGGCTCTTGCCCTCGGCCACCAGCTCCGACCGCTTCGCTGCATCCTTCTCTTTACCCGTCGCCTGGGCAACTTCGTTCTGTCGGCGGCGAAGTTCTTCCACCTCACGCAGAACGGCACGAAATTCGCCATCCAGGCGAACCACGTGATCCACCTCTTCAAGCACGTCAGGCGGGACGTGTCTGTCTCTGCAATTCTGCTTGACGATCTCGATATTAGCCAGAACATATTTCAGGTCAAGCATTTGCGGTCACTCTCGCCTGGTCTTCCGAAGGTCTGCGGGATGCACTGTTCCGTAGCCAACCATGCCACAAGGCTTGATCACCCGGAATTTCACGCCATATCTTAGCAAATTGATCTGCCCAGCGGCAGTCATCCTGAGTCAAAAAAGTCAGAAAAAATAGCTGGTTCAGCCCAAATGGCTGATTCATATCCTGAAAATTGTTAATAATCAGCCAGTTTATCGGCTCAGTAGCGGTGTGCCAGCGACGGCGGCCGTTGCACCTGCGGCCGGCAAGGGGGCAAATGCAGGCACTTTCTGGCGGCGGGGCGTTTCCGCCTCAAGCCGGGCAATTTCATGGCGAAGTTCTGCCAGAGCAGGCCCTTCCGGCATCGGAACGGACTCTTTACCAAGATTCATCGTGCGTGTCACCAGAAAGTCATTCACGCTTGATTCCTCCGATTCGATCTTCGCTGACACACGTGGAAGGCAGCCTCAGCAGTGCGTTGGCAATCACCACAAGATAGTCTCGCAGGCCAACGCTCACCTTCCCAAGTATTTCATCGTCAGCAAATTCCGTCAAGCCGTCGATATTCAGCACGGCCAACGCCTGCCGCGTATCAGGCACCAGCACAGGCAGCGAGATAATCCACTTCAATTCCTTATGAAGCATGGCGTTAAGCTCGGGCGTCATCTGAAATTTCTGATCCCAGTCGTTGCCGGGCGATGCCATCCGGCGTGTCAGTTGAAAAGTGCCGTCACGATAGGCTATGCCTGTTGCCCCCTGGCCCACGGAAAGCTGAATGCCAAGCTCCAGCGGCTGATTCATATGAATCGCCAGATCCGGATGAATCACCAGCTTCCAGAATCCGTCATCCGGCCCGCCCGAAACTTCAGCCAACAAAAACAGGTTCGCCCGGATCATTTCAGAATCGAGCGAAGTGTCATATTTCACAAGTGTCTCGAATGTCAGTCGCTGAATCTCATGCAAAACGTCGCGAATCTTGTATCTCGTTCGCTCTGCCAGCGGGTAATCGGGAACGTGCCGACACGGCGAAGGCTCTGTTTCCACTCGAAGCTGAAATTGGCTCTCTCGCTCCATCAGGAGCAGTAAAATCACCATCAAAGCAATCAGCATGACCGAGAGCGAAAACGTAATGACCACTGCCCAGGCGGGCAACGTATTGCTGAAAAAAAGCCCGACCGCGAAAAACAGCACCGCAAACAGGCTGATGCCAAGCACCGCCGCCTTCAGCGCGTTTGAAGCCGACTTAAACGCTTCAAGCAGCGAAGCAATATTCGGAAAAAATGACCAGTCAACCGGCTTTTCACTGGGTCTGTCGTTGCCTGTAGCCATTTTTTACCTGCCTGAATCACTCAGAAAATCAACAATCTCACGAATATCAGAAACGACAGGTGCCCCCTGACTCCAGCTCCCTTCACGCCTCGCAGCCGGCGAATGGGGATGGGCAATCGCCACCACAAAAAGCCCTGCCTTCACTGCCGATTTAATGCCCGTCGGCGAATCCTCAATCGCCAGACAACGCCGGGGCGGCTGCTGAAGCCGTGCCATTGCAATATGATACGGCTCAGGGTCGGGCTTCGTACGAAGCACATCTTCCTTGTCAATAATTGTTTGAATCACATCACCCAGATTGGCCGCCGCCAGCGCCGAAGTCACATTCTCGCGCCAGGTGTTCGTCACCACCGCCTGCTCGATGCCAAGTGATGCCAGTTGACGAACCGTCTCGGCCACACCAGGGTAGATGACAGGCGTAAGGCGAAGCATATCCACCAGAATCTGCTGCTTGGCCCGGCACCATCGATAAATCAGGGCATCGTCATATTGAAGCTGATATCGGGCGAAAAGATCTGCCAAAAGCTGCCGATCATCATCCGTGGCTGCTGCGGCAAAAGCATGCCGTGGGAAGGGGATGCCCACATGGCTCACCGCCCTCTGCCAGGCGGCAACGTGCAGGTTTTCCGTGCGGGCCATGGTGCCGTCAAAGTCCCAGAAAACAACGTCAAACCGACGATTTTCCGGAGTCAATTGCAATGAAACGGCATTTGTCATGACAGTTCAGTTGATGATACTGGACAGACTCAATTACGCAGGCTTGAAAGCGGGGCAGGAATGCGGCCGCCATGCCTGACAAACTCGGTAGAGCCACCTGCCGCATGAATCGGCACAATCACAGACTCTCCAAAGAGCCCGCCAAACACAGCCTTATCGCCCAGGCCTTTGCCGGGCACGGGGATCACCCTGACAGCCGTCGTCTTATGATTAATGACCCCGATGGCGATTTCGTCGGCAATCAGTGCAGCCAGGGTTTCAGCGTCGGTATCGCCAGGCACCGGGATCATGTCAAGCCCTACGGAACAAACAGCCGTCATGGCTTCCAGTTTATTCAGTGTCAGATCGCCGGCGGCAACGGCATCGCCAAGTGCAGAATCTTCACTGACCGGGATAAACGCCCCGGACATTCCGCCCACCGAGCTCGACGCAAAAGCCCCGCCTTTTTTCACGGCATCGTTCAGCAGGGCCAAAGCGGCCGTTGACCCAGGCGCACCCAGCCGGGCCACACCCATGGCCTGAAGGATCTCGCCGACACTGTCGCCCACGGCAGGTGTCGGAGCAAGCGAAAGGTCAAGAATCCCAAAGCTGACGCCTAATCGGCTGGCAACATCCCGGCCGATCAGCTCGCCGACACGTGTCACACGAAAAGCCGTATGCTTGATCTCTTCCGCAATTTCGCCCAGAGTCACCTTACGGCCTGACGATTCCACCAGCCCCTTCACAGCCGCTTTCACCACTCCCGGCCCTGAAACACCAATATTAATCACCACATCAGGCTCGCCCACGCCGTGAAAAGCCCCGGCCATGAATGGATTATCAGTCGGCGCGTTGGCGAAAATCACCAGCTTGGCACAGCCGAAACCATCGCTCTGCCGAGTGCGTTCCGCTATTTGCTTGAGGATGTGGCCAAGGTGGGCAATGGCATCCATATTAATGCCAGCAGCCGTTGTGCCCACATTGACTGAAGCACAAACGCGACTTGTTGTCGAAAGCACCTCAGGCAGGCTGTCGATCAGTGTTCTGGCGGCAGTTGTCGTTCCCTTCTGCACCAGGGCCGAATAACCGCCAACGAGGTCAACAGAGACTTCTGCCACCACTTCATCAAGTGTCCGGGCCACGGCCACAAAACCGTCGTAATCAAGCCCGGCGGCAACTTCGGCAATCGGCGTCACGGCAATCCGACGATTGACAATCGGAATACCATAACGATTTTCCACTTCGCCACACACTTCCTTCATGCGCGAAGCAACCCGCAGAATGCGGGCCCGAATGCGGGCACAAAGAATGTCAGGGTCAGGGGAAGCACACGAGCGGAGATCAATGCCCATCGTCACTGTGCGGACGTCAAGCTTGTGCTGTCTCGTCATTTCGAGCGTAGCGAGAACATCTTCCGTTCGATACACGTGATTGCCTTTCAGAATATGAATTCAGTGCCAGATTCATTCTGACATAACCAGCATGCCGATAAAATACTTCTGGTGTCAATAACTGATCTGTTTTGCCGGAAAAATGTAATTGACAGCTCAATGAAAATGAAATTGAAATCGGTTAATTCAAATCAATTACCACTTGTTTTCTGTAAAGCAAGCCCCAGTTGAAACAGCATCATCCCGCCCAGCGCAATGAGCATGGACTTGCCCAGCCCCACCTGCCCCATCAGTTCTGAAACAATCGCAAACGGTAGAATGATCATACCAAGAGATTGCAGTAAGCGTCCGATCGTTCGCATGGGCTGTTTCTTAAGCTCAGAATATGAAAAAGCCCCAAAGCCGGATCGCTTCGGGGCCGAGTTTCAATCCATCATCCAAATCACTTCTGAATACGAAGCTTGGCCACATCAATCTTGACTTCGCCGACATCAGTCGCTTCGCCAGCTTTCACTTCCACTTCCTGGCCAGCGGCAGCGCCGGCTGTTATATAACCGGCTGATTCCTGCCAGGCAACAAACTTGTGTTTGCCGGCGGGAATACCCTTGATTTCAAAGGTACCGTCAGCGCCAGTCACCACAAAGAACGGGTGATTGAAGACCATCAGGAAACCCTTCATCCACGGGTGAATGTCGCAGGCCAGTGGCAGCGGGCGACGTTCAGGAACTAGCGTCAGCGGCATCGTTTTCGCATAGGGTGCGAGAATCTGATTAAATGGCTGATTGCTGAAGGCTGAGTAGCGAACGTTATGATTAACGGAATCGCTGGACTTGAATGTCAGCTTCTGCTTGCTGTGCATGGCGGAAACGTGCGGAACGAATTTGCAATTCTTCTGGTCGATTTCAATCGTACCAGTCTTGGCCACGAGTGCCGCTTCCATTTCAGCATTCTTTGCCGTCGGGCTGTTCAGATAAACAACCACGTTCGCAACAGCCGAACCATTCGTCACAAGACCTTCGTTCGGAATCTCCTCAACGGCGCACACAGCGGGATCTTTCACCGCTGAATCACCTTTGGCAACAACCGGAGCCAGTTTCGGGCCAGCACCACCAAGTATAATCTTGCCTTTGATCGATCCGGTCTGGGCGTCGGCTGATGCCGCGACAACCAGCGAAAGAAGGGCAGCCGAAATGTATTTCATACGAAACATGAAGTCATTCTCCTCTGGATAAGTGGCTGAATCAGGTAGGTATTTCCCAATACAAACCATATTCATCTCATTGATATTGTAACCATCCGAAAAGTAAAACAAGCCGCCACAAACAATTTTGGGCGACTTGTTTCTTGATTTACCGGTTCATTATCAGCAATGCTGAAAACAGATATGCCGCTTGGTATGAATCTCAGTTGACTTTTGCCTTACCGGCATCAACCTTGAAATTCACTTCGGTTACACCATCTTTGGCAATATTCACGTCCTGCCCCACTGCCGGCGTAATGTATTGCACAGACTCCTGCCATGCTACGACCTTCTGTGTCCCGGCAGGTGCGAGCTTGATCTCAAATTCACCCTTTTCATTCGTTACGGCGAAATAAGGGTTATCAAGAATCAGCCAGTAAGCCTTCATCCAGGGGTGAATGTCGCAGGTCACTTCAGCCGGCCGGCCTTCGGATGCCTTGGGGATGAAGGTGGTTTTCTGCCCTGGTGCGAGCAGATTGTTGGAAGCACCGTTGGCACGCATCTTGGCATTCACGTTGTGACCAACCGGATCGCTGGAAGTAATGTCAAGCGTCTGGCCCTTCATGAAACCAAGAACGTGCGGCTTGAAAACGCAATTTTTCTGGTCAAAAACCACTTTTGCCGACTGAACGGCCTTCACCGCATCAGGATTCACCGCAGTCGGCTTGGGAATGTAAACAAGCACATTCTTGACGCCCTTGGTGGCATCATCGACTTCCAAAACTTCGTTTACCACATTGTCGGAAGCACAAACGGAGGCGTCCTTAACGCCACCGTCTCCCTTGGTCACCAAAAACTTGATGGTCGGCTTACCACCTTCAAGCACCACCTTGCCTTTGATTGTGCCGAAACCATCAGAAGCGGTTGGGGCGGCCGCTGGTGTTGCAGCCGGGGCAGCCGCTGCCGCCGGAGCCGCAGCGGCTGGCGCAGCAGCAACAGGGGCCGCAGCAGAACCGGCAACCGGCTTGGAGGCAGGGTCAGGCACTACAACTGCATTGTCAAGATCGCTTTTTCCCGAACAACCACTCAGAACCAGCGAGCCAAGCATCAGACCCGCAAATTGGTGAAATCTCATCGCAAAAGCTCTCATCTCTGGAAATTCGATACCCAACCAGTACGTCAATAACTGAGCCCGGATTCTCATGGACATGCCAGAGATCCGGGCTCTGATT
>JBILGL010000237.1:0-6688 GCA_044351075.1 Isosphaeraceae bacterium
AATTACGAAACGAAAATGGATTATGGTCTGAGGATATTGCGATATGATGTTTTTTTCATGCTGCAATTGGATCTTAACTTTCACATATTTCTTATGAGTTTTTCTCAAAGTCTTAAAAAGCACCAGTGATCAAAGAATAAAGATTTGATCTCATTTTTTTTGTTTTCTGATTGTCATTGTGTCTTTGTGGTAGTAGAGCGATCAATATGATGAGATAAAGGAAATGACTGGGCGATCTTTTTTTGATGAGTCGATCAAGCATCTCTCTTCAATTGCAATTCACCACTTGTTATGCCAGACGTCATTTTTTTAACTTGAAGAATCAATTTCGATTTCACTTTTCAAAGAACCCATCGCTTGAAACGACGAAAAAAGTGTCAATATCGAGCGATGTTATTCAATTGAAAAGTCTGTCGTTCAACATCAGTCGGCTGGTTGGTCACTGTAGAGATCTTTTGCAGCATTCGTGGTAAATCGACATAATAGCCATGAGTGAATCAAACCAGAGTGAACCCCGCCAGAAATTGCTGAAAACCATGCAGACCGAACAGATCGCCGATGTGCTGGATGAGATGGGTAACCTGCTGGAAATCAAGGGCGAAAACCCGTTTCGCTGCCGGGCTTATCATAATGCGGCCGATGCCCTTCGCGGCGTTACCGGCAACGTTTCAAACATGATCGCCGACGGCACGCTTGATGAAATTCCGGGCATAGGCACAGCGATGCATGCCAAAATTGCCCAGCTCGCCACCAGCGGCCAGTGCAATGAATATGAAACGCTCAAGCGCGATGTGCCGCCGGGCCTTTTGGATCTGCTGCGCGTGCCGGGCCTGGGGGCCAAGAAAATCAAGGCCCTGCGCGAGGCCCTGCATATTACAGGCGTGGCCGACGTGCGAAAGGCGGCCGGCGAAGGCAAGATTGCCGAATTAAAAGGCTTCGGGGCAAAAACGCAGGCGAAGATTCTGGAAGGGCTCGACTTTCTCGACACCGCCAGCAACCGCATGCTGCAACACACAGCCCGCAAGCTGGTCGCCCCGATTTTTCAGGCGGTCAGTCATCATCCGCAGGCCATTCGGTCAAGCATCTGCGGCAGCCTTCGGCGCCGGGCCGACACCATCGGCGACCTCGACATTCTGGTTTCAACCGATCATCCGCGCGAATTGCTGGCCGATATGGCCATTCTGCCAGAAGTCGTTGCGATCATCGCGCATGGCGATACCAAGCTCAGTGTGCGGCTTTCGCAGGGTGCCCAGTGCGATATTCGAGCAGTCACCGATACGCAGTTTCCCTACGCCCTGAATTACTTCACCGGCTCAAAGGCCCATAATATCGCCATGCGGAAGCGGGCGATTTCCCGGGGCCTGAAGCTCAGCGAATATGGGCTTGATCATGAGGATGGGCGGCCGACGCCCTGCCGCGATGAGCCAGACATTTATCGGGCACTCGGGCTGGCGTATATTCCGCCGGAATTACGGGAGGATAGCGGCGAATTCGCATTGGCTGAGGCAGGGGATCTGCCGAAATTGATTGAGACCGCCGACCTGACGGGCACCTTTCACTGCCATACGGACTGGAGCGACGGGGCCAACACGCTGGAGCAGATGGCCCAGGCGGCGATTGACCGGGGCTGGAAATATCTGGGCATTTCGGATCATAGTCGGGCGGCGGCTTATGCCGGCGGGCTGAGCATTGAGAAGGTCAAGGAGCAGTGGGCCGCGATTGATGCCCTGAATCAGAAGCTGGCCGGGAAGCTGACGGTTTTCAAAGGGATTGAGTGCGACATTCTGGCGGATGGTTCGATGGACTATCCCGACGAGATTCTGGCCGGTTTTGATTTTGTCGTTGCCAGTATTCACAGCGGATTCGGGCAGGATCGGGAAGCGCAGACACGGCGACTGGTGCGTGCGGCCGAGAACCGATACGTCACCATGCTGGGGCACCCGACGGGTCGATTGCTGCTGAGCCGGGCAGGGTATTCGGTTGATCTGGAGGCGGTGATTGAAGCCTGTGCACGTACTCAAACGATGATTGAGATTAATGCCAGCCCATATCGGCTGGACATGGACGTGCCTCACAGCAGGTTGGCGGTAGAGAGGGGGGTGATGCTCTCGATCAATCCGGATGCTCATGCCACAGGCGGGCTGGATGATGTGGAATATGGCATTGGGGTGGCGCGGCGTGCGGGGCTGACGGCAAAGAGTGTGTTGAACACTTTTTCGCCAGAAGCTATATTAGCGGAACTCAAGCGTAAGCCGGGCTGAGAGATAATGGTGTGCGGCCAGGCGGCGTAACGTCCAAAATCGCGCGGTTATTGGAATAATAATTGCTGCTTCATAGAATAGAATGTAAGACGTTCTTGAAGCCGATCAGAAGAGGAAAGAGCCACACCGATGACACTGACTCAGAGCCGGATGGACGCAGAGAAGCGATTCACGGTTGAGGAAGCCAACCGGATGTTGCCGCTGGTTCGTGCGATTGTCGAAGACTTGAGGCAACAACAGTCCGAGGTGGATGAGCTGACGGGCCGGATGAATCGGCTGAAGCGGGCCGCCAAACGCCCGGGCGCTGAAAACGATGCAGAATATTCGGCCGAGATGAGCGAATTTGAGCACGACCTGATATTAGAAGTGGTGAAGCGAGACAGCTTCCGCCATGAGCTGATCCGGCTGGGTCTTGTGCCGGGCGAGCCGGTGGGCCACTGCGATTTCCCGACGGTGATTGATGGCCAGGAAGCTTGCCTCTGCTGGATGGCCGGTGAAACCGGAGTGAATCACTGGCACGAGCCTTATGAGTCGTTTGAAGATCGGCGGCCGCTGGTAGCTTCAGCCGAATGTGCTGAAAAGACGATCTGAGCGCGGGCCAGGATACTGCAAGCCCAGCGGTACTCATTTTTCAGGCTGATATGAAATCAGGACTTGTCATTACGATTGATGGCCCATCGGGCGCCGGTAAATCAACGATTGCCGTCGAACTGGCGCGTCGGTTGGGTTGGTCCATGCTCGACACCGGCTCGATGTATCGTGTGGTCACCTGGGCTGCTATCAAACAGCTCGCTGACCTGAACGACCCCGAAGCGCTCGGGCGGCTGGCGGCTGAGCTTGATGCCCGCTTTGATCAGGGCCGCGTGTGGGTTGGCACGCGGGAAGTGAGCAGTGAGATTCGAGACCCAGAGATCTCCCGCAAGAGCGGCTTCATCTCAAAATCGCAGCCGGTGCGGCAGGTGCTGGCCGTCTGGCAGAAGCGTGAAGCCGCGAAGCAGAACATCGTGACCGAAGGGCGAGATCAGGGAACGATCATCTTTCCTGATGCCATCGCCAAGTTCTTCCTCACAGCGTCTGACGAAGAACGGGCCCGCCGCAGGCACCGCGAGCTTCTGGATAAAGGGCACGACATTTCGCTGGAACAGGTTTTGGCCGACCAGCAGGAACGCGACCGCCGCGATGAGCAGAATGCCCTCGCCCCCATGAAGCCCGCCGATGATGCCACGGTGATCGACTCTTCCACGCTGGCTTTTGAAGAGGTGCTTGAGCTGATGCTCAGCCACGTGCAGCAGCGAATCGGCCAGAAGGGCACGGCCGATGAAAACTGAGCGTAAAGAAAGCCCGAATCGCACTCCCTTCTGGCGCTTGTGGTATCGCATCGTCCGCAACTTCTTTGCCGCTATACTGGCCACCACCTGCGGCATCAGGGCCACGGGCCAGGCCAATATCCCAGCCAATGGCCCAACGATGATGATGGCCAATCATGCCAGCTTTTACGACACATTTGTGCTGGGCATCGCCCAGCAGCGAATGATTGACTTCATGGCCCGTTCCGGGCTCTTTCTGCCAGTCCTCGGCCCGCTGATCAAAAGCATGGGCGGCTTTCCGATCCAGCGTGACGGTGGCGGAGCAGCCGGCGTGAAAGAGACGCTCAAACGCCTGAAAATCGGTTGCCTGATCGGGCTTTTCCCCGAAGGCACCCGCACACCCGATGGCCGTCTTCAGCCGCTTCGGCCCGGCATCGCCAATATCGCCCGCAAATCAGGATCTCAGATCCTCTGTGTCGGCATTCACGGAGCATTTGAAGCCTGGCCACGCAGCCAGCCATTGCCGGGCAGTTATCCCATGCATGTTCATTATGAGCCGCCACTGACACCGGAAGAAATCGCCGGTAAAACTGAAGAAGAGTTGATGGACCTGCTGCGCCTGAAGCTGGAAAGGGCCATGTCCGAAGCCCAGGCCGCCGTTGATCGCCTGCGCGACTACCGCCTGTTCTGATAAGCTCAGAATCACCCGAACTTTATTGTTGGATTCAGTAATCATTCCCCCACAGTGCAGGATTAGTTGGCTGTTTATTGATTTGAGTGATTCGTTCTGATCTGGAAGACCGATATTAATGATGCCCGACCGACTCGCCCGGGGCAGGTGCATTTGGGCGTTCTGTCGAATATTGGCGTTGACCGGATTCAGGGGAACGGCTATGTTGCCTGCAAATAAGGCTGAAACTCGAGAGAATTTGCGACCGGAAGCAATCCGTCTCGATGAAGGAACCAAGATGGTTCCAAGGCCGAAAGCAGGGAGGCGAGTCATGGCACCCACAGCCGTGGCAGGCAGCGAATTTATCGACAACACAAGCGCCCTTGCGCTTGCCGCCGATGTGCTTCGCACCGAAGCTGAAGCCATTCTGCAACTTTCAGAACATCTCGATCAGGCAATTCCCACGGTCGCCAGCCGGCTCGCCTCAAGCCAGGGCCTCGTGCACATCACCGGCGTTGGCAAGGCGGGGCTGGTCGGCCAGAAATTCGCTGCCACACTCGCCTCTTTTGGCATCAGGGCCTTTTTTCTCCATCCAGTCGAAGCGGCTCATGGCGATCTTGGCCGGGTCGCGGCCGGCGATCTGGTGATCGCCCTTTCGCAAAGTGGCGAGTCGGAAGAGGTTCTGCGCATCGCTTCGGCCATTCGTCCGCTGGGCGTGACAATCGTGGCCATGACATCACTCGCAACCAATCCGCTGGCAAATCTGGCCGACTACACGATCCGCCTGGGCGACGCCCGCGAAGCCTGCCCGCTTGGCCTCGCCCCGACGACCAGCACCACCGTCATGATGGCCTGCTGCGACGTTCTGGCCATTCTCGCGGCAAGCAACAAGGGAGTGCTGCCCGCTGATTTCGCCGCCAATCATCCGGCCGGCCGGCTGGGCCGAAGGCTCGCCGGGGTTGATCAGATCATGCGTACCGGACGACATATCCGAATCGCCCGCAAGGATGAAACGGTGCGTGAAGTGCTGCTCAGGCTGGGCGGGGCTCGCCGACGCTCCGGGGCAATCATGGTCGTTGACGAAACGCAGGGCATGCTGCGTGGCATCTTTACCGATAGCGATTTGGTCCGCCTGCTGGAACGTGGTCGCGACCAGATGCTCGATCGCCCGATCGGCGAAAGCATGACGGTTAACCCAACCAAGATCAGTTCTTCGGCCACGGTTGCCGAAGCCGTTGACGCCCTTCGCGCCCGCAAGCTCAGCGAGCTGCCGGTCGTCGATGATCTGGGCCGGCCAGTCGGCATGATCGACGTCACCGACCTGATCGGCCTGTTGCCTGGCGACTTTGAAGAGGAATTGGCATGAATTCCTCTGAAAATAGAACACAACACCGGATTTCGCCGGATTTTGCCGAACGTGCCTCCAGGATCCGCCTGATCGTCATGGATGTGGACGGTGTGCTCACCGATGGCTTCATTGTGGTCAACCACGAAGGCCAGGAACAGAAGAATTTCAATGTGCGAGACGGCTCAGCCATGGTCGGCTGGATGCGCACTGGCGGAAAACTGGCTATTCTCTCCGGCCGATACGCCAGCTGTGTGGATCATCGGGCCCGGGAACTCGGCATTCAGATCGTCCTTCAGGGCAACCCGCGAAAAATCGCCGGCCTGCATGAAATCCTTGAGCGATCAGGCCTTTCGCTTGAAGAGACCTGCTTCATCGGTGATGACTTGCCTGACCTGCCGCTCTTTGGTCTGGTCGGCTTGGCTGCCGCACCGGCTGATGCCGTCCCGGAAGTGCTTTCTCATGCTCATTTTGTGAGCTCAAAGGCCGGTGGCAAGGGCGCCGTCAATGACCTGATCCGCCAGATCATGATCGTGCAGCAGAACTGGCAGGAACATGTGAACTGGTATTTTGAGCGTGAATCAAAGGCCCCGGCCTGATCTTCAGGCCCACCGCCGCTGTGCTCTGAACTGTCTCTTACTGAATCAATGGTGAATGGTGTAAATCGGGCGTGAGAGTTATCAGAAAATTCTTCCAGATTCTGATGACAGCCGTGTTTCTGACGGCCGCTTCGCGCGCTTACACCTTCTCATTTTCTTTGATCGAAAAATACCTGAGACCGCCGGCTCCGGTAGTCATCGACCCTGCCAAAATCAATCACGGGCCGGCGACGATCTCAAAATCAGCCATCGAGGCCCGCCAGCTCGCCGCCAAGGCCTTCGGTGAAAATCACTGGTCGGCGCATCAGGATTTGAAAATCCGCTTCTACGACGCCCAGCGCGGGTTTTGGATCTACGCCCAGAACTACGATTCCAAGTCAGAATCAGGCTCTCAGATCCGCTTCTGGCCAGTCGTTTTTATCTGGCGTGGCGAGAAGTCGGAAAAAGAACCGACCAACCAAAAGCTGATTTCCGGCGGTGGCGATGAAGCAATCATCGAGATGAGC
>JBILGL010000014.1:0-20384 GCA_044351075.1 Isosphaeraceae bacterium
TGATTGGTTGGATCTTATTTTCAAGTTAAGATAGTAAGCGATGTCGCTGTGGCGGAATGGCAGACGCTCCGGACTTAAAATCCGGTGAGGGTTAAACCTCGTGTGGGTTCGAGTCCCACCAGCGATATTCAGAATCCATTGAAACCCAGAACTATCTGATCAGCCCGTGCAGGATATCTAAGTTATTATAACTTTTATTATTACATGAAATTGAATCATCTATGTCAAACATAATTCGGTAATGTATGGACTTGTTAAATTAATTATGGTATAAAATTACAGCTTCTTTGCAGTGTATGGTTAACTAATGCACTGCTCTGATTCAGACTCTATCCGTATCAAAACTCGATTTGAAGAGATGCTGGCCCCTTACGGGAATCCCCCAGCTATCTGATCATAAGGCTCAGCTTCGATGTTTCACATCTCACGTTTTTCCGTATTTCCTCTTTCAATTCTCGTTCTCGGTATGGCCGGCTGTGGCGGTTCCGACAATAGCACTTCCGATGCTCCGCAGCAGTCACCGGCTGCTCAGGCAGCAAATGATGCCTATGTCAAATCAGCCGGGAAAGACTTCATGACTGGTAAGTCTAAGGGTGGCAGTAGCGCCCCCAAACAGCCTGCCAGCCCCGAAGCCCCCAAATAATCTTTCGCCCGTTCGAATTCCGTCTGAAAGTCCCTTTTTTCCTAGAGTACAGGAGTTTCCTCAATGACAAGAAACCGCAAGGGTTTCACACTGATTGAGCTGCTGGTTGTGATCGCGATTATCGCGGTTCTCATCTCTCTGCTTCTCCCAGCCGTTCAGTCCGCACGTGAAGCTGCCCGCCGAAGCCAGTGCATTAACAATCTCAAGCAGATTGGCCTTGGTCTTCACAACTACCACTCTGCCGTTGGGACATTCCCAATGGGCAATGCCCGTTCTTACGAAGCCCCCGGCGTTGTGACCGACTGGGGCACCTTCTCGGCCCATGCCATGATGCTGCCCTATATGGAGCAGACTCAGGTCTTCAATGCCGCCAACTTCAGTTGGAATATCTGGTACGGCTGGGGTGCTGAAATTAACAGAACCGTCTGGAACATGAAGGCAAACGTCTTCCTCTGTCCATCTGACGGCAACGCCGGCAAGGACCACCTGAACAGCTATCATGGCTCGTTCGGCACCACGACTGACCCATGGCGGACCCAGACTAACGGGGTCTTCGCTCCTCGTTTCACTTCTTATGGTGTTAGCGATATTACCGATGGTACTTCCAACACCATCGCGTTTGTTGAAGCTCTCACGGGCGACTTCAATCGTTTTGACAATGTTCGCCGCAACATGGCTTCAGGCGTCGGAATCCCTAACAATTTCATGCAGTTCGACGTTCGTACACAGAACGCCGCTCTTCGTCAGGGTATTCAGCAGTGTACCACGGCCATTCAGCGAACCCCCGGTACCAACTCTAACCGTGGCTATCGCTGGCAGACTGGCTCACCTGGTCTGAGCCTGACTAACCTTGTGCTGACGCCGATGTCTGCAAATGCCCCTTTCAGCGCTTGCCGTATGGACTGCTCGGCTGGTTGCGGCTCTGACTTCGGTCACCTCTTCAGCTCGTCTTCAAACCACCCGGGTGGTGTCAACGTGCTGATGGCCGACGGTTCGGTGAAATTCATCAAAGCCACTGTTAATGAACAAACATGGTGGGCTCTCGCCACTCGCGATAGCGGTGAAGTAATTTCATCCGACAGCTATTGATCTGACAAGGCTTGAGCATTCTCTGCTCCAGTCATTTCACAGAGATCCCGCTACCTATTGGTCGCGGGATTTTTCTTTTTCCAAATTGATGTCATACTCCATTAAGAAGTTTCTCCGTTGCAGTATTCACCAGCGAATGCATTAGCCCACGAAAAATTCTGCTATGAGTCGCCGATCTATCAAATTTACGTTGAACCATGAACTTTTTGAAAATCGATTCCTGCCAAGCTCACTTCAGCCAGTGGCGGTAATGAGACCAAGTTCAGCGATTAACTCCTCTGCTGAAACAAGCAAACTTCTTCATCATCAGCTTGATAAAAGAACAAACAAATCTTTTGAAAAAGGCAGCAAATCTGTTAGCGGCGAAAACATAAAAAATATTATCTATTCCGATAATCAGGATGGTGATCGAAGACTTGATTTATACCTTCCCAAATCGGCGGCTCCTGTTGCGGGATATCCGGTCATTATGGCTATCCATGGCGGAGGCTGGCATCGGTTTAGTAAAGATCAGTTTGCGCCAGTTGTTAAACCATTAACCAAACAGGGCTTTGCTGTAGTCGCAGTGAATTATCAGCTCTCAACACCCAGCTCTCCATCGTGGCCGGGAGCCATCGTGAACTTAGACGAGGCTCTCGGCTGGATACATCACAATGCATTGAATTTTCGATTAAATCCGACAAAAGTTGCTGCGATCGGGACTTCAGCAGGTGGCTATCTGGCGATGATGCTGGCGACAAATCCAAATCTGCAATCGGTGAAACGGGATGTTGATCATTTCGAACTGAAACAAACGGACGATGAATTGATTCGGATTCAGGCCGCAGTCAGCTTTTTTGGACCGTCAGATTTGGCTGAATGTGCGGCAGAGAGCCGGTCAGGTGCCGGTAAAGCAATCAGTCGATTTCTTGGTGGTTCCAGCAGCAAATATCCTCATCGATATGAACTGGCATCTCCGATCAATCACGTTTCAAAAACAACCGCCCCGATTATGTTCATCCACGGCACAGATGATCGACTGATCCCAATTAATCAATCAGAGAAGATGGCAAGTGCATTGGCTGCCGCTGGTGTGAATCATCATTTTATTGAAGTTCAGGGCGGCAATCATGCACTGATGGGCAGAGATTTAACATACATGGGCAAAAGTTATACTTCGGAAGTTGTTCGCTTCCTCAAACAGGTTTTGAAAATCTAAACTCCGTTCATTCAGAAAACCGGATATTTCTTTCTCTTTGCTGCTTTTTGGCCGCAATTCCACGACAACAGGCCAACCCGAAGCGCAAGCTTTGAAGTTGCGCTTTTTGAGGTATCTGTTTTCTTTGCGGCTCCAGAGGAGCCGTCTATGAATATTTATGGCCTCCGGCCATAGATAAACAATAGGCATTGTATTATTGGGCTCCAGAGGAGCCGGCTATGAATATTTATGGCCTCCGGCCATATAAACCACCGATCTTTTTATTGATTTTCCTTAACGGATCAATTCGTAGCGCATCTTTGGATTTCGGCAAAACGACAATTCAAAAAGCGCAACTTCAATGAGCGCAAGCGAGGGAATTATTCTGAGCAATCTATCTGATTTCTTATCCCTCGCTATCGCTTTGGGTTAGCCTTGTTTTTATTAATATGGACTGGGAAAATTCCCAAAGGTCGTGTCAACTCCGGTTTTCTCTCTGAATTGAGTTTAAGATCGATTTATCCGTCGTGATTGAGGCATACAGGTAAGGGATCATTTGGCACTCCGAATCGTGTGCGTTATATTTCAATGAATACTATCTCTCTGAGTAATGCGAAAATCGCTTATTGAGAACCGTCTTCCGGCAGCATCAAGTAAAACGCTTCCCTGAGTCATCCAACTCGAAATACACACGGCAATGCATCGCGAGCATGATCCGCACGAATTTACGCAGTGGACGACTCAGCTCTTCCCTCAAGAGCCTGATGCTGCTTTTCTCGGGTCGGATGACAAATCAAAAAATCAGGTAAAGCCTGAATCAAGCCACGATCATCATCACCATGATGAAGACCCGGCGGCATTGGCCGAAGCGGCTGCCCGTCGCCGGCAATTTCAAACACTGCTGACCAAAATCATCGGTCTGCTATTGGCGGCCGAGCTGTTGCTCTGGCTTTCGCCCTATTCCAGCCAATTTCAGGGCTGGCTTTCACCCGCCCGCTGGGCAGCGATTCTGGGCACGCTCTGGAGCTGCCATGGTGTGCTTGAAAATCTGCTTCATGGCCAGATCGGGGCTGATCTTGCCCTCGCCCAGGCGGCCCTTGCTGCACTTTTTCTGCGGGAAGATTTTGTTGCGGCAGAAGTCATTTTCATCTCGCTGGTGGGTGAATGGCTGGAAGATGTGGCCTATCGGCGGGCCCGCAAGGCCATTGGTGAACTGGTTGAAAAAGCACCCCGCACAGCCCGAGTTTTTCGCGACGGTCAGTGGCGTGAAATACCCGCCGGCAGTGTGGCCGTGGGTGAACTGGTGGCGATTGAAGCCGGTGAAATGGTGCCGGTTGATGGCCTGGTGCGGCAAGGGCGGTCAAGCGTGGATGCTTCGTCGCTGACTGGCGAGAGCATTCCGATCGACATACTGCCCGGCTTATGCGTGGCCTGTGGGCAGATCAATCAGTTTGGGCGGCTTGAGGTTGAAGCCCAGCGTGTGGGCATGAATTCGACGCTGGGGCAAGTCGTAAGCCTGATGGCCAAAGCCCAGTCCAAAAAGTCAAAAATTCAACGCGCAGCCGACCGCTACGCCCGCTATTTTCTGCCTGCTGTTGAACTTGCAGCAGGCCTGACATTACTTGCCGGTTATATCATGGGCTGGCCCGACCGCTGGCTGCGTGCCGTGGCCGTGCTCGTGGTCGCCTGCCCCTGCCCTTTGGTTCTGGCCACTCCTGCCACAATTCTGGCAGCCTGGGCCGTGCTGGCCAGGCGTGGAGTGATGGTCAAAAGCGGGGCCGCCATTGAGCAGCTTGCCCTTTGTGACACGCTTGCCTTCGACAAAACTGGCACACTTACCATCGGCCGGCCTGATCTCGTCCGGTTTGAACAATCGCTTAATGCTGAGTTGACGGGAGCTCATCCAGAGCTATCTGCTGAGATGCTCGCCGCGATGATCATGGCGGTTGAAGCCTCAAACCCGCACCCGCTGGCAGGGGCAATCGTGCGGGGACTGTCAGAAAAAACCACAGAAAAAGTGCATTTGCTGGAATCGACCACCTGCCCTGGCGCAGGTGTTTCAGGGCTGGTCTCACTGGAAGATTCCACCGATCCAACCGGAATTCTGATTGGTAATCTCCGGTTGATGCAGGAAAATCAGGTAGAAATCGGTGAATCCGCCACATCTTTTCTTGATGAATGTGACAAAGGCGGAGAGACGCCACTTCTCGTGGCGGTTAACAACCGAATTGTGGCTCATATTGCGCTGGCTGATCAGGTTCGGCCTGAAGCACACGACGCCGTTCACGACCTCAAGCACCTCGGCTTCAGCGAAACTGTCATTTTAACGGGCGATCGCCCCGGCGCAGCCGCACGTATTGGCCGCAAGGTGCATATCAAAAATGTGGTAAGCGAATTGACGCCGACCCAAAAAGCCGCCTGGATTCAGGATCGGCACGTTGCCGGGCAGAATGTGGCGATGGTCGGCGACGGGATTAACGACGCCCCTGCCCTGGCAGTGGCTCGTGTCGGCCTGGCGGTGTCCAGAGTGGGGGCTAATCTTGCCACTGAGGCGGGCGATATTATCCTGATGCACGACCCGCTGCAATCGCTGGTGCGAGCCCGCGAAGTTTCGCAGGCGGCACTGCGAATACTCAAACAAAATATCTTTCTCTTTGCTTTCGGGCTGAATGGCCTGGCGGTTCTGCTGGCGGGGCTGGGCGTGCTAAGCCCGCTAGCCGCTGCTGTTTTTCACCAGATCGGTTCGCTGGCCGTTTTATGCAATGCCCTGCGGCTGCTGGCTTTTGATCAACTGAAATGGGAAGCGATTGGCCATCGGGGCGAGGCTTTGCTTGGTCAGTTTGATGGGCTGATGGCCCGCGCTGCGATCGGTTTCTGGGCGATGTTACCCTCCCCACGGAAAATGCTGATGGCAAGCGGCATCATCGTTGGTGCTTATTATGCAGCATCGGGCGTGGTGATCGTCGGCCCGGAAGCATCATTGGTCCGTTTTCGCCCATCTGGTTCGGCGGAAGTCATTGGCCCCGGTCTTTATCTCGGCCGACCCTGGCCATTTGAGGAAGTGCATCAAATCACACCTTCGGGATGGTGGTCGGCAGCCATAGAGCCAAACATGGCTGAATCGGCGGCACCGGAAGGCACGAATCGTGCATGGACACCCCGGGTAAACCCTGAAGATACGGCCGAAGGGCTCTGGCTCACAGGCGATGGGCAAATTCTGCAAATTGAGGCAACTTTTCACGCCCGGCCCGACCGATCGAGCGAAAATCTCGCGAGGCTGGTTCGGCAATCGGCCGATCCGCAAGAGCTGATCAGGGCTGAAGTTGAGCAGCAGCTTCGCGACATGATTGCCCGCACAACGATCGACACCATTCTTTCAGAAAATCGCAAAAAACTGGTCGATGAAGCCGCTGTTGCCACTAGAAAACGGCTGGAATCAGCTGGTCTGGTGCTTTCTGATCTGGTCATTGGTGTCACTGCCGTGCAGCCGCCAAAGAGCGTGATCGACGCCTTTCGCGACTCCGCCCGGGCACAGCGCGAGGCAGAAACACTCAGCCTGAAAACGCAGGCATCGATCGAAAGCGAAAACACGGCCAATCAATCGGCGATTGAACAGATGCGCCGCAATGCTGCCAGTAAGACAGAAGTTGTAAAGACACAGGCTCAAGCCTCGGCTGATTCATTCCGGTCGCTGGTGGCCGCCAGAAAGAACCGGCCAAACCTGACGGACCACCGTATTTTCTGGTCTGATCTGGAAAAAATCCTGAACGATCGGCCCAAGATTCTGCTCGACGTGCCCACCGGCGACCTTTACGGCACTAATGCCGCTAAACGACATCTCATACTGCCGGATGGGCCACTTCCGCTGGGGCCGGTGATCGCACCTGACCTGAGCCCTCAGCCCACGCCAGGCCCAGCACTCGCCACACCTGAAACGGAAAGGCCCAAGCCATGACGCGACGACGCATGACACTCTTTTTGGCTGTTGCCCTGTTGGCTCTGGCTGCTGGCCGATCGGTTTATGTCTGTCAGGAGACGGAAGCGGCCATTGTGACCCAATTCGGGCGCATTGTGCGAACCCTTGGCACAGAGCCGGGCCAGACCGGCCCTCACCTGAAAACCCCGTGGCAAAATGTTGTGAAGGTTGATCGGCGAGCGATTTTGACGGATGTCAGCCCGAGAGAAATTCTGACATCCGACAAGAAAAACTTGCAGATGAGTTTTACGGTCGTCTGGCGTGTGGCTGATCCGAAGCTCTTTCTTGAGTCGGGCAATATGGTTGAAACCGCTGCTGCGCGAGTGGCAGAACGGGCTGGGGCCGAGTCAGCCAATGTGCTTTCGCGGCATCCGCTTGAGGATTTCATCTCCACCGGCACCAATCGGCGAGGCTTAAACCAGATCAGCGGCGAAATAACCGAATCGCTGAACACGTCGCTGAAAAGTGCATTTGGGGTTGAAGTTTCGGCGGTACTTATACGACAGATGGCATATCCAACAGAAATCAGACCAGCGATTTTTGAGCAGATTCGGTCTGAGCGGGCACAGGTAGCGGGGCGCATCAGGGCAGAAGCGAAGGCAAAAACGGACCAGCTCCTGGCGGAGGCCAAACGCGACCGCGAAATTGCCCTCTCAAAAGCCAGGGCCGAGGCCGATTCGATCATCGCCAAAGCCGAAGCAGAAGCAATCGGCGTGCTTAACGATGCCCATGCGCAAGACCCACGTCTATACGAATTGGTGCGCACGCTCGACACCTATAAAACGCTGGCCGACCAAAAAACGACCGTCATTCTCTCCAGTGGCAGCCCGCTCTGGAAACTGCTCTGGCAGGGCCCATCGGTTGATTTTGCCAAAGATTCGCCACCAGCACCCGATATCGGCCCAGCGCCTGAGCCGATCGCCCCGTCGCCTTTAGCGCCCCGGCCTGAAGCGGCAAAGGCACCCAAATGAGCAAAAAAAAATGGCCTTGGGGCCGAATGACCGGTGCAATTCTTCTGATAATCGTTGGCATAGTGCTTTACCAGAGCATCTGGAAGGTGCCCACAGGGCATCGTGGCGTGGCTGTCGTGTTGGGCCGAATCCGTCCAGAGCCGTTTGGGCCGGGCCTTCATGCGATACTGCCATGGCCGCTGGCTGAAATTCGTATGATCCCGACAGACTCCGTGCGGCAAATTCAAATCACGGCCGATAGCGGTGGTG
Source organism: Isosphaeraceae bacterium (assembly GCA_044351075.1). Taxonomy (GTDB): domain Bacteria; phylum Planctomycetota; class Planctomycetia; order Isosphaerales; family Isosphaeraceae; genus QWQI01. The sequence continues at coordinate 8,106 of JBILGL010000014.1, forward strand.
TGCTCTCCAGCCAGTCGTCGGAATATCTGACGGGCGAAGAAAACCTGCTTGAGGCTGAAATTCGTGTTGATTATCGGATCAGCGATGCCCTTGAAATCGCCCGAAACGGCCTTGATCGATCTGAATCAAGCTTGAAAATGCTAAGCGAGGGAGCCCTGATTGAAACCCTTGCCGCGACGCCGGTCACAAGTGCCATTGGCCCTCAGCGTGAGGAGATCGGACGGAAAATCACGGCCACGATACAGTCGCAGGCAGACCGGCTTGGCCTTGGCTTGCAAGTCGTTTCAACCACCTGGCTGGCCCTGACACCGCCGGTTGAAGTGCGGCCCGACTTCGAAGCGGCACAGTCCGCCGCCAGCGAAGCCGCTCAGGCAGAAGCCCGTGCAAAAACCGAAGTTGAGGCTATTCGCCAGCAGACTCTCGCCACGGCTGCCGCTGAAAAAAGTGAAGCTCAGGCAAAAAGCTCGACTCGCATTGCCGAAGCCAGGGCTGAAGCGGCTCGCTTCACGGCGCTGAGGCTACAGGCCCGCCGTACCGGTTTAATGCTTACGGCAAAGGAATTGTGGCTCGACACCATTTCACGGATTTTGCCATCGCTTCACGGCCGCATGGTGCTGGCGACCGATCAGCCGGTTGATCTGACAATCATTCGCAATCAGGGCACGTCAGAGCCAGTTAAAAAACCATAATCATTCTGATTGACCAGACTTTTCCCGCCAGCGCCTGAGGTGTGGCAGGTCGATATCGAAAAGATCCAGGGCCCGAGCGGCCGACTGTGTCAGCATGTCGTCAATCGAGGTCGGGGCTGAATAAAACGCTGGAACTGGCGGCATAACGATGGCGCCGGCTTCTGTTACGCTCACCATGTTTCTCAGATGAATCAGGTTCAGTGGCGTTTCTCGCACCATCAACACCAGCCGCCGCCTCTCTTTCAGCACAACGTCGGCCGCGCGGCTCATCAGGCTGGAAGTGACACCGCTTGAGATCTCTCCCAGTGTTTTTACCGAACAGGGGGCGATAATCATGCCCATGGTGCGAAAAGAACCGCTGGAAATAGAGGCGGCAACATCGCCCGAGGCATGCACCACGCGGGCCAGTGAGCGAATGGAATCAGCGGTGTAATCAGATTCCAGCGAACGCGTGAGCTCTGCGGCTTTTGACAGGATCAAATGAGTTTCGACATCGGTTTCAGCCAGAAGCTCAAGCAAACGCACACCCAGATCGATGCCTGATGCGCCGCTGATACCCACAATCAATCGTCTTGGCTGGCTCATTTGCATTACCTCTTTTCAATCAGTCTCTCTGAGTCATTGTTGGCAAATCTGTCTGAAAACAAGGGGACTTGGTTTGAAACACCATGAAAACCGACAATTAAACCGGTCATAACGCCTGTGTTTAAACAAAAAGCCACTTCCGATATTTCATCAAAACACTGTCGTGTTAAACTATTTCAGGCTCATAACCTGAAACGACGACCCATTTCAAATTGATAGAAAGGTCTGCTCTCCACCATGCTCGTGCGCAAGCTTGTCTGCGAATTTATTGGCACCTTCTTTCTCGTGCTGACCATCGGCTGCTGCGTGACCGGAAAGGTCAATGCAGGGGCAATGGCCCCCGTTGCTATCGGCAGTGCCCTGATGGTCATGGTCTATGCCGGCGGTCACCTTTCGGGTGCTCATTACAACCCGGCCGTTACCCTCGCCCTGGCGATTCGTGGCCGTCACTCAAAGGCAGAAGTTGTGCCTTACTGGGTGGCACAAGTCATCGGTGCCGCAGCCGCAGCCGCGATTGTTAAAACCCTCACAGGTGGCGGATCGGCATCAGCACCTGCCAGTATAGCCAACGCCGGCATTGTTGAGTTCCTCTATACCTTTGCTCTGGCTTATGTTGTGCTCAATGTCGCCACTGCCAAGGGCACAGCCGGCAACTCATTTTACGGGCTGGCGATCGGTTTCACAGTGCTGGCCGGTGCCTTTTCTGTCGGCAGCATTTCGGGTGGTGCATTTAACCCGGCGGTGGCAATTGGTGCCGGTCTATTCGGCGCAATTCATTTGCCTTCGATCTGGCTGCATATTGTGGCTGATCTGGCCGGTGGTGCCGCAGCTGGTGCTGTTTTCAAATTCCTGAACCCCAACGACAAATAATGCCCAATTGGCAGAATCGTTAAAATCGAAAAAGGCGGCCAGATCCTGGTCGCTTTTTTTCGTTTTATCTTTTTTGCAGAATCGGGAATCTGGTAAGAGAAGTTCGGTTATGCCAGTTGATCAAGGCGCTGATGAGATTTCATCCGAAAACATCGCGAGTTTTGGTCTGCGGGCTTCCGAAAACTAATCAGGATGGTAAGGGACTCTCGCTCACGGCCCCTGGCGTCATGGCTGGCGTCGCCTGTGTTAAGCAGGCAAGGCTGAAAGATGGATGGTTCTTCGCGGGCGGTATCGGCTACACGGATGATTCGTGTCAATCGCTCGGCTGAGGTAATCATCTAATGCCAATCAGTGAAATTGATCGCCCCCGGTCATTTCCAGCGTTTTCGAAGTACATCCCTACCCTTCTTGCGATTATTTATCTTCATCCTGCGAAAGCACTTGACAATAAACCCATTGAAACGACTCTCAACTGGCTGAGCGATTACGGCCAGGCCCTGAAAACTGCCGTTGACCGCCAGAAGCCGGTCTGGCTTCAGTTCACCGGCCCCTGGTGCCCAAACTGCCACAAGATGGACAAGGAATCATTTAAGAATCCGAAGATTATCGACCACCTGACCAAACTTTTCGTGCCAGCTAAAATCTCTTGCGATAACGATGCAGAACTTGCTCTCAGCTTTGGTTTTACACAACTTCCTGCCACCGTATTGATCAGCCCTGACGGCAAAATTCTGGCCAAACACGAAGGCTATGCCGACCCGGAAACGCTGGCCAAAATTTCAAGCGAGGCTGGCCTTGCGATGAAATCTGGCGATGTCAAAGCCTCAAATGTGCCATCCGAGAAGCCTCTCCTGGCCGAAAAATCGGATACAAAAGCCGATGCAAATCCACAAGTGACATCCACCGCTCCAGGTATGATTGAAGTTTCTATCGCTGAGAAAACTGCTCACACCCTTGTAAAACAAGATCCACACGAGCCACCGGCCCCTGAAGTCAATCGGAAATCGGATGGAACTCTGGTGGTTAAATCCAAAAAACCACCAGAACGACCGCTCGAGCCACTTGGCGAAAAATGCCCGGTCACGCTGCTTGATGACAAGCTGGAAGTCGCTACAGACAAGAGTGTGACTGCTGTTTATGCAGGCCAGCGCTATTTCTTCGCCAGTGAAGAGGCCAAGAAGCGATTTTCAGTCAATCCTGAAAGGTACATTCCGGCGAGAGGTGGCGAATGCATCGTGAGCTATGTGCTGGATCGGCATGAAAAGGCCGGTTCTGCCGAATTTCCTGTCATTTTCGACGACCGGATTTTCCTCTGTTCCACGCAAAATGCCCGCGACAGCTTCATGCAAGACCCTTCGAGGTTTGCTGATAAAGATGTTCGCCTGGCAGGACTTTGCCCACATTGCATGGCCGCCAAAAATTCGGAAAATCGCGGATCGAACCTTTTCCAGATCCGATTTGGGGGCAGCCGCTACCTCTTCCCGGACAGGGCTCACATGGAAGCGTTCCTGAAATCACCTCTGAAATATCTTCGGTGATTGGGCCTTATCACCCACTGAATTGATCTTAACAAATCAAGATGCCAGGGAGTCGGGTATTGCCCCGGCTCCTTTTTTTTCGATTTCCGTTTGATTGGGAGCGTTCGGCAATGCCGTTTCCGCACCATCCAGCCGTTTTTTCTTTTTCGGCTCGGGCGGAGCATGCTTCCATCGGCGATGCAGCCAGAGATATTGAGTCGGATCGACTTTCACAATTTCTTCCAGCCCGGCCATCATCCGCCGGGTGAGATTCTTGACCGCATCCGGGCCTGTTGGAAAATCTTCAGGCAGAATCACGTCCGCAATATGCACATCGTATTCAAAGCGGTTTGGATGCAAGCGTCTGGCCGCACCGATCACAATCACGGCCTCATGCTGCATTGCCATCAAGGCCATGGCTTTATGAGTTGATGCCGGGCGCCCGAAAAAGTCCACAAAAAGCCCCTTGGGGCCGGCATCCTGATCACCCACAGTACAGAGCAGGCCCTGATTTCTCAGCACCTCCTCCATCTGCTCGAATCCACCTTTTTTGGGGATCATCCGCTGGCCGGTATGTTCGCGGAACTGACGCAGCCAGCGGTCAAGATACGGATTATCAAGCACTCGATACACCGAAAATGGCGAAAAGTTATAGACACCAAAGAGATAACCCGCCATTTCCCAATTGCCGTAATGGCCAGTCACGATCATCACAGGCTTGCGATCAAGCATCGCCCTCAGCACGGGCTCATGCCCCTTCAGATTAATGTACTTCCGCCAGGTCGTCAGGCTGAGCTTATAAGGAATGTGGGCGATTTCGATAATCATACTGATAAAGTGGCGATAGACAGACCGTACGATCTTGTCGCGTGCCGCTTCATCAAGTGAATCGCCGAATGCAATTTTCAAATTATTCATCGCCACAACGCGATGACGTTTATCAACTTTGTAAGCCACCCAGGCGATAAACGCAGCAAGGCGGTAGCCAAGCCAAAGGGGTGTCCATTGCAGGAGCGTTACAAGGCTTCGAACGGCCAGATATTGAATAAAATCGACTTTGGAGTTGCGTGGCCTGGCCATAAAAGGGTCACTCCATTGACCTCGTAACATCCCTGCGAATGCGATTGATCATCACGAAGAGCACTCAGCAAAATGGCTCATTCGTGTAATGATTTTGTCGATCGTACAGATCATGCCGCTAAACGTCAACCCTCCCCGTCAATCAAAGAGGAAGTTTAACACTACGTCCGCTTTTGGCTGATTCATAAATGGCGCGGATGATCTCAACAGCCCTTCTTCCTTCTTTGCCATCGACCATGGCCGGACGGTTCTGCTCGATCGCACCGAGAAAATCCGCCAGTTGATCACGATGCCCGGCATGTGAGATGCCTCGCGGATCACTTGCCCCGGAATTTCCACCAGATCGGCCCTGAATTTCGGCGGCAATGCGTTTGTCGTCGTCGGTCTCGGATCGGAAACTCCAGAGTGTAATATCGTCCTGCTCCACCCGAGCCGAACCATCCGCGCCGTGAATCTCTGTTCGCTTCAGCAGCCCAGGATAGGCACTCGTGGCCGCTTCAATCACGCCAAGGGCACCATTTTTGAACCGCAGCGCGGCCACAGCCGTGTCTTCCACTTCAATTCGGTCGTGTGCCAGAGTGGCCGTCAGGGCCGTAATCTCGGTCACTTCGCCCATGAGCCAGGTTAGCAAATCGACGTTATGAATCGCCTGATTCATGAGCGCACCGCCGCCGTCAAGGTCCCAGGTGCCACGCCATCCGCCGCTGTCATAATATTCCTGAGTTCGCCACCATTTAACGTAAGTATCGCCCATCGTGAGCTTTCCGAAACGACCCGAGTCAATTGCCGCCTTGAGCTGAAGATTGGCCGGGCTGAATCGCGATGGAAAAATGGCGCAGAGCCGCACACCAGCTGCTTCGCAGGCATTAATAATGGCGTCGCACCGCTCAAGCGTGATCTCCAAAGGCTTTTCTACCACCACATGCTTGCCGGCACGGGCCGCTTCAACGGATGGATCAAGGTGGGCGCCGGAAGGCGTGCAGACGCAGACGACATCCAGCCCCGGATGAGCCAGGAATTTGGCGTAATCGTCGTAGATTTCGCAGCCGTCCTTGGCCAGATCCTTTATTTTCTGCCCATTTTTCGCGCTTCGGCTGAAGGCGGCCACCACGCTTGCGTTCGGCAGGTCATTGATAGCCCGGGTATGAAATTCTGCGATCATGCCGCAGCCGACGATACCAAACCCAAATTTTTTACTCATTTTCTTCCCCTGTTGCGAATGATTCATCCAATCAAAATTCACTTGCCAGTTGATCGGCCCAACTCGGCGACGATCTCTGGGATGAGTGCCGGATTCTGCTGGGCCATGAAGTGATCCACTCGAGTCTGTGGCATTTTAAGGGCCACCAGTATTTCGCTCACCTGCTTCCAGAGCTTCTCTTTTTTCTTGCCTTCAGCCAGATAAATTTCGGTTGCAAGTTCTGAAAGCCGCTGAAGTTTAATTGATTCAAAATTGTCGTAATACCGGCCAATGACTTTCTGCTGATAGGGCGAGTAGTCTGCCATGATTGACTTTCCCTGAAACTTCATGAGATTCGGTTATCATCCAACGGGCATATCATAACGAAAATGAAAGGGGTACGCGCCGGGTGAGTGGGACGCGTACCCCTTGATGTCGAGGACGACATTACTTTCTCAGCCGAAATTCCTCGACTTATTGGGAGAGAAAATCGTTGATGCTCTGGGCAATATTGGCCCGAACACGCGTGGCACCAGTTTGGGCCGGAGTAATCCTCACCGTTTTTGTCTGATTCAGGCCAGTCGGCTGGGCCTTCTGCCTTGCAGTCGCCTGCGAGGCATTATTCACCACCACCGGGCTGCCAAAGCCATTGGTGATTGGAATTCGAACCGTTGTTGAGCCAAGCTGGACTGGCTGAGGCGCAGCTGTCGCTTTGATCGCCCCATTCTGAGTCGGCCCGTTCTTGGAATTGATATTCACCGTCCGACCGGTGTTATTCCGCAATGGAATCTGAACGGTGGTTGGAGTCAGCTGTTGGGAGGCCGGAGTCTTCAGGCCATTCATACTGGCCCTCGCAGCAGAAATCGTTGCTGCCGAGGAGCCTGCCGGCACAGAGTAATTTGGTGGCGGAATGTGTTTGGCCGATTCGCTCACGGCTGTCACAACGCGGTCAGCGATCTTTTTGTCCCAGTGACCGCGGTTGACGTTAAACACAATCGCCTGAGATGCGAAGGTCTCGCCTGAGGTTGTTTGCCCGCTCACGACCAGCGTCGTCCAGCCGTATGGCAACGTCTTGAAGGCTGGATTATTCGCCTCAAAGAGGAAAGTCCGGTCAATGAAGGGGTCGCCATTGAGCCGTCTCTGGAAGTTGGCATACTGACCTGAAGTCGGATCCTGGAAGACCTTCACCGGCGCGGCCATTGCAGGCGAGCTGAGTGTGATCGTCGATGGGTCGATCGTTCTTGTATCGAAGAGATTCGTACCAAAGACGTGTCCGCGAATGACACCCCGGTGCAGAGTGTTAATCACTCCGGCATAAACAGGATTGACCTTCACCGGCGGGCAGCTTTCAGGGCCCATCACGGGTGTTCTCGTCGAAGCAGTAACCACAGGGCTGATGTCGCCCTTAACGGCCACCGTATTGACAATACCCGGAAGGTTAGCAACCGTCGGTTGCACCACGATCGTGACGGCAGCCGAGCCCCCGGCTGCAATGCTGCCGAAGTTGATGTTGTAGCCCTGGCCGTCGGGCCGAGGTGTGGCTGTGCCCTGGCTTGGCGTTACGCTGATGACGTTCACGCCGGCCGGAATCAAATCCGTTGCCACAACGTTTGTATCTGTGAAATCACCGGTGTTCTTAACGAAGATGGTATAAACCAGACTATCGCCCACCCGTGACGGGGTTGGGGTCGCCACCTTCGTCACCGTTAGTGTGGTGGAAGGAACAACATCAACCCAATTAAAGGCCTGAGCAAAATAAGTTCCCGCACCAATGCCGTTTGTGCCGGTATCCTGACCGGTTGCACCAGCTGCCAGTGTTGAGGCATCGTTGATGGTGATACCGAATTGAGACTGAGCCAGTTGCTTGAAATTCTTGATCGAGAATTCAAAACCGGGGTGGGCTGAATTATTAACGAGATACAGGTTGCCGGCATAACCCGGTATCTCGGCACCGAAGGCCGGTGGATTGGATGAATTATCAGCCCTTGCAATAACGAGCGGCTTGAGGGCGTTGATCGTATTTGCCGGCCTTACACCGGCCATGATCTCGGGTGTGCCGTCGTTGTTCAGGTCCAGGAACACACCAATATTTTCATCTGCCCCCAGATCGGCGTAATCCTGAAAATTTGAGTAGGGTGGCATCGCCAGGATGGCTGGATCGACGGTCGCCGAATTCAGGTTGTTATCAGAATCACCGGCGATAACCTTCTGACCTGATTTTTGATTATCAGGTTGAAGCACACCGACAAAAAGCTCGTCGTTGGCTGGGTCGTAAGAGAGAGCGACACCATCCATCTGGAAACCAGATACTTTGATGATGCTCTGAAGATCGGCCGGGATCGACGGAACCTGCTTGGGTCCACCTGCAAGGAATTTAACGCCTTTGCCGGATGGAGTGGAAAAATCACTTATAACATTTCCAGTGAAGGAAACGGTTAGAAGTTGCCGATCATCTAAATGATCCATGCCCGTGAGGAGATGGCGACGGATCTTTCTGGCCGCCTTGGGAGTTTTCTTCCAGGCGGAACGAATGGCTCCGAGAATGTTACGCAGAAGTGGCATTCCGCCTCATCCTTTCTTAAAGGGAGAAGTCTGATCGATGTTCAGGCAGGGCATGAACTGTTCGTCAGGAAAATCGAGACCGGGAATAGATTTGGCATCGATTCCCCTTGCAGGAAAATTCAAACTGTTGTATTTTGCAGCGAAAGAAGTACTCTCAAACGGAGACGGATCTCTTTCGTTTGCAGGTATGAGGTTTCTAAGTGTCGGCTCTTGACCGACTTGCCTCGACGAGTAAGGAGACTTGTCATGATTAGCCCGATACGTAAGGGATTTGTTAAGGGGCTTGCCCTTCTGTTTCTTGCCGGTGGATCGACCTACGCCGGTGGAATAACCAATGGAATCACGTTTACTGGCGATGTCGAAAAAGACTTCACCAGTGGACTTGCCACTAACCCAATTCTCGATAACAACGGGAATCCGGGTGATGTTGGCCAGTTCAGCTGGATGACATCCCAGAATAAAATCACTGGCTGGGATTTGAAGGACATCCGCCTTGCCTGGGACCAACAATCTGACACTCTTTACGTCGGCATGAACTACTTCGGCGTTGCCGGAGATTCTGACGGTAACGGTGTAGTTGGCACTTACACTCAGGAGTTCAAAAACGCCGGTGGTCTGGAATTGCCCGGCCTTGGCGGCCGATCTGGTATCACCCTTGGCTTTGGGGTCAACAGCTCCACTGGCAAGCCGCTCGTTGTTGCCGGTATTCCGAATGATAAGTCCCAGGCTGGCCCTGGTCTGAACGGCTTTAATGTGGCTTCGGCCATTCCGGGCGGAATCATGGGCTCCAACTATGGTGCAACACTCACAGATAATATCGGTACGCTCTACAGCGGCGGCCCTGACTTTGAATTCACCATCAATAATTTCAGCAAACTGCCGGGAATTGATATCAACAATGGCATCGGCCTGAGCTTTGTTTCCGGCTCTGCCATTGACAGTTCCATCGGTGAAGATTCGGTGCCTTACTACACAATCGGCAAGCTGAGCCCGATTGTCGTTCCTGAACCAACCACAATCCTGGCATGGACGCTCGGCGTCGCTGCCGTCGGGCTTTATTCCCGACGACGGTCGCATGCTGGTCAGTAAGTGATGATCAGTCGGCCGAGGCATCTTGCCTGAATTCCATCCGTGGAATTGATTATTCGAAGGAATCTCCCACCATGGAGGTTCCTTTTTTGTTTTCGGAGAAATTTTGGTGGTAAGTCAAACTGGTTAGGAAAAGATTCAATACCTAAAACGGCAGACACGTTACAGCCGTTACAACCGTGATCCATAAAATCAGAGAAAAACTCTCCAGAAACACATAAACCTATTAAATCAATAATCTTACATCAACGACAGACAATTTCTCCTCACTGCCTATAATATTCTCGAAACCAATCGGCACCTCAAGGGAATGATGGCGGACGACACAACATGCCCAGCCGGGACAAACGCGACAAGTCAAATAAAGGCAAAAAACAGGCGGAATCAGCCCATCCACCGGCTGAACATTCGCCACCAGAGGTTATTTCAGAAAGTTTTCACAACGAGCAAACCTCGATTGAATCAACCCCGGCTATGATGGGCCAGTCACCAGAACAGGCAGACACAAACACGGCAAAACCCCCAAAGCTTAAAGTTCGATCCTTCCCGACAAAACCTGGCGTTTATCTGATGAAAGATGCTCAGGGACGCGTCATTTATGTTGGTAAGGCCAAAAACCTCAGAGCACGTGCCGGCAGCTATTTTCAAAAAACGGCCGAAACGGATCATCGAATCAAAGACTGGATTGGCGAAGTGGCTGATATTGACTTTCTGGAAGCTGATTCCGAAGTCGATGCCCTGCTTATGGAAGCCCGGCTTGTCAAAGACATTCAGCCCCGCCACAATGCCGAGCTCAAAGACGACAAAACCTTTCCATACTTACAGATAACTACTAACGAAGATTTTCCCCGGGTCAGCTTCACCCGCACGCCTGCTGATCGCGGTGTCAAGCTTTATGGCCCCTTCCCTCGTGCCAAAAGTCTGCGGGGAGCCATTCAGGTTTTGCAAAAAATCTTCAAATTTCGCACATGCCCGCTTGATATCGAAGAGGATGACCCACGTTGGCGATGGTTTCGCCCCTGCCTTCTGGCCTCTATCGACCAATGCACCGCCCCATGCAACCTGCGTATCGACAAAGTCAGTTATCGTAAGGATATACGTCGGCTGACAATGTTTCTTGACGGCAAAAAGGCTGCCCTCATCAAAGAAATGACGGAGGAGATGAAAGAAGCCAGCCGCGAGCTTCGTTTTGAAGCAGCCGCCCGCATTCGAGACGAACTCAAATCTATTGAATCACTGGCTTTACGTGGCGATTTACGGACTCACGCCCAGCCCGAAGTTTTTTACATTGACCCCAAAAAAGGTCTCAAAGGGCTGAAAAAAGTGCTGGGGCTGAAAGAAGTCCCGCGCCGGATCGACTGCGTTGATATTGCCCATCTGGGCGGGAGCGAAACAGTTGGTTCGCTCGTCACCTTTGTGGACGGCCTGCCTTTCAAGCCTGGCTATAAACGTTATAAAATCAATACAGTTAAGGGTATCGATGATTTTGCCTCGATTCGTGAAGTCGTCACGCGGCGGATTGAAGGGCTACAGAAGCGTGATGAACCACTGCCCGATATCTTTCTGATTGACGGTGGCAAGGGTCAGTTGTCTTCGGCCTACGCAGCATTTCAGGAGGCAGGTATCGAACCCCCTTGCCTGATTTCGCTGGCAAAGCGAGAGGAAGAAGTTTATCGCGTAGGAATCAGCGAGCCGCTGATTATTTCGCGACATTCGTTCGCACTCCGTTTGCTTCAGTCAGCGCGAGACGAAGCACACCGTTTCGCCCAGCACTACCACCACCTATTGCGAAAGAAACGCACACTCGACGACGAAGGCTGAAAAAAAATCACCAATTGCCCTCACACTTTTTACCGATTATTGATGATGCAGGCAGAATCTTCTTGACTTTACCGATGGGTCAAGGCAAAATCTTGTTTTCCCGATCGAGCGATCGAATCAGTGGAATATCGTTCCCGGACCATTCAGGAATCTTCAAACGTATGCCCCGCAAACGCTTAGGCCGTAATCGCAAAAATCGTTGCCGTTTCTGCACGCCAGAAGGCTGCCCTCGCCCCACCTTTGTGGACTATAAGGATGTCGGCCTGCTGAAGAAGCTCTGCACTAATCAGAACAAGATCTTTTCACGCAAGCGCAGCGGGAATTGTGCTGCGTTCCAGCGTGCCTCCAGCACAGCCATCAAGCGTGCTCGCGTGATGGCCCTTGTGCCATACGTCGGCGAATAATTTCAAGCAGATACTGTTGATCAGAAAGCCGAATTACCTAAAGGTATTTCGGCTTCTTTTTTTATTGCGATATTGTTTTCATTGTTTTAAATCATGGGATAAAATCCCAAAAATTCATCTTGACGAATTCCTTCGTTTTTGGACACTGACAACGTCTTATGCCTTGTCCGGTAAAAGGTCACTGCGGCCTGCTTGCAGGCTTCAACAGAGACTTAACCAGACGGTAAAGCTCTACAGGATGTAGGCTTGCCGGCTGAATCAATGGATTCTGGCATAAACTGGCGTCGATTCACGGATGAAACCACGCCAAAGCCTGAACGATTGCCTTCATGGCGATATTTCAGTGCATGAAATAAAGAGATTTTTCGGCGAGGCCAGGGACGGCCTGTGACGAGCTCAAAAAAAAATACGTTGTGCATCAATTTCGGCATCGTGCCCGCAAGCCTGATTTGGCTCTGTTGCCTGCTTGCATTTCCGCCGAT
>JBILGL010000239.1:0-6646 GCA_044351075.1 Isosphaeraceae bacterium
CGGCCATGTAGAGCAGGAATGTGCCCATGACTGAATCAAAGCCGAAAAGCATGATCGGCAGGCGGCGAATTGTCGAATAGTGGATAAGCCAGACCAGTGGGCCTGTGAATTTGCAACGAAGTCCGGTCGCCCAGGCGATAATCACCAGAAAGGTGAGGTAAAAAACAGGAGTCACAGCGGCTTGTGGAACGTAGTCCCAGAAGCTCCAGCCCCATGGTAAAGAGCTCTTTCGCAGGGCGATGGCATCGGCCAGCGGCAACCAGCCCGCCGGGCCAAACCAGTCGGATAAATCAAGAGCGATATTCAGCCAGTTCCAGCATAATAGCAGGCCAAGCCCAAGCCGGATTGGCCCGAGCATGAAACCTGTCGCAGGGGTTGTCAGCCATGCCCGCCAAGCGGCCCATTCCTGCGAAATCAGCCGGAATGGGTAGTTGGCCAGTTCGCCAGGCTTCAGTTGCATGGAAAAACTCCCAGCGATTCGGTCGGCGTATTGAATGATTCGTCGTCAAGTTGTTTGAGTGTGAGAGCTTGACCACCTCGAAGCGAAGCCTCAACACGCTCTGGGCTGGGGTGTCGATGCAGGAAAAGCTCGACCGACTCGGCCCCCGGCACCATTTTGCCGATATGGCGTGCGAAGGCCTCTGCCAGCAAGGGCTCATGGCGATGGCCGTCGCCGCCTGCGACCTGACGTTCATATTCGCCCCAGAGTGAATTGGCAATCGCAAGCTGACGCTGTAATCGCAGACGTGGCCAGGTTTTGCGGTCAGGTATGCGGATTGTCTCGTAGCGCAGGCGGCTATCAGACTCGCGAATTTTGAGCTTGGCGGTGATGATGGCCGTAGGGGCGGGCCGGGGTGCATAGAAGCGATAGCCCTGACCAAGGTCAAAAAATTGATAATACCCAAGAAATTTGTTTGCGAGTTGCTGGGCGAGATAACTTGAAGGTGGTGCGGCAAAAGCCCCAATCAGGATAATCAGCAGATGGAGAAAAACCGCTACAGCAATTATATTTGACTTGAATGATGATGTGGAAAGTGGCTGGGCAGGGTCGGCTGATTTTGATTGCATCATTTAACTCTGCATCGTTTTATGTCGCGCTTAAAGTCTCTTCAGAAGATGCCTGAATGAGAGTTGAGCAAATATAAGATCGACCATCTGGCGGTGTCGGCTGCGGTTGAACAATTCGACTTGATACGCTGGATCGATCGAATTTTCGGGTCACGTAAATTTGAAAAGATCGAACTATGAGATAAGATAGTCAAACAGAGACGTCTGTATCGTTTGATACAGTGATGCAGATAAAGGCTTTCGCGTAATTCAAGTAATTTGCGTAGGCTCGCAGCTTGATGATCAGACGATGATACTACTTCGGTGCACCTGATTGGAGATTTTCTTACAATGCAAGCAACATTGGCTGTTCTACTGACACTTTCTGGCCTTGGCTGCCATCACAAGGCTCCTGCCGTCAGCTATGTCGAATCGTGCTATTCCTCATGCTACAGCGCCCCGGTTGAGACGAGCTGCTACAGCTCATGCTACTCAACGATTTACAGTAGCTGCTATTCATCCTGCTACAGCTCATGCTATGCATCCTGCTATAGCTCATGCTATTCCTCATGCTACAGCTCCTGCTACACTTCATCTCACCACAGCAGCGGATGCAATTCGTGCGGCATTTGGTCAAAGCCAAAGGGTGGTCTTTTCCACGGGCTATTTGCCAAGCACCATAACAAGTGTGCGCCGGTTTCGCCGATTGTCGTGGCCGAGCCGGCTTGTGCTCCGTGTGCAACGTCAACAGTAATTATGGCCACCGAACAGGCAGTGGCCCCCAGCAGCCAGACGGTTGCACCGCCGGCCCCTGCCCCACAGTCTGCCGCGCCCTCGAAGCAGAACTGACGGTTGACTGATACTTTTTCCATTGAAAATGATTCGGCCGGGCTCAAGTTTGGGCCCGGTTTTTTTGTTACAATTCGAAACAGTCAGGATAGATGCGACTTGTTATGCTTTAACTGTGGGACGGTGAATTTTTCATCGACCGAATTTTGAGAGCGTCAAAATTAATCGGGGAGGTTCATGATATGTCCAGTAAAAAATGGGCAGCTTTGTCAGCAGTTGCGTTTTTGCTTGTCGGTATGACGGCATGGTCTCAGCCGCCGGAAGATGGGCCGAGAGGGCCTAGAGGCCGTGGCCCGGGCGGGCCAGGTGGCCAGCCGCCACGCAAGCAGGCGATGCCGCAATCGAAATTTAAAGTGGGCACGGTCATTCCGCCCCATGTGCTTGAAGAGATGGAATTGAGCAAAGAGCAGCAAGAGAAAATCAAGGACTTGGAAGCCGAAGTAAAGACGAAGCTTGAGAAGATTCTGAAGAAGGATCAGCTTGAGATGTTTGGTCGTCCGCCAGCCTTTGGTGGCATGGGTGGCCCAGGCTTTGGTGGGCCTGGCGGTCCCGGTGGTCGTGGACGTGGCCCGGGCGGTCCTGGTGGTCGTGGTCCCGGTGGTCCACCGCCAGGCGACTTTGATGGCCCTCCGCCGGGTGAACGTGGTCCTGGCCGTGGTCCTGAAGGCGACTTCCCGCCACCTGCCAAGAAGAAGGGTGGTGGGCAGCGTAAGGGAGCCCAGCCCAAGCGCCCAGGTCCGCCGGAAGAGTAATCTGGCAGGTGCTTCACGCGATGAAGGTTAGACAGGCCCGGAGCGAAAGCCCGGGCTTTATTGTTTTGTATGCCAGAATTTTATGATATTCTTAATGGAAGATGTGTCTGTAGTGAAATACGTTACATCAAAATCTGACCATGGCCCAGCTGATCAAAAATACGACGAATGATCTTGAGCAATCGCGCGACGACATGCGCCGATTCTGGCCAGATTGTCGCGTTGAATATGCAGGCCGGCGTACATACTACTCAAATGTGAATGGCGTTATTCTGGATGATTCGACATTCAGCGATAATTCCACGGTTCGGGGTCTGAACATCCGTGGCCTTCGATTTGCAGATTGCCATCTGCTCTCCATTCCGATCGCAGGCCATTCGTCGCATCAGTTTCACGGCCAAACATATGAAGCGGGCGAGAACATCGCCGTGTTTCAACCGGCCGGGGCTGAAATTAGCGCGTGGCCTGAGACCCATGTGCGCACATTTCAGGTGACCATCCAAAAATCAAAATATGATCAGTTGATTGCAGCTTATGCCGGAATTGAGAATCTCGAGTGGGCTCGCCTGGCACCAGAGATTAAACTCAATCAAAATTCGGGTCAAAACATCGCTGCCCTTACAAAACGAATGACAAGGTGGCTGAATTCACCAGTGCGAGATCTGGGTAAGGCCAGTCTCTTTTTGCAATTATTTGAGCAGCGTTTTCTGGAATCGCTGGTCGAACACCATGCCCATTACTGGCCATTTCTGGAAAAAACGCCAGTTGCAGAGCCTTTTTATGTGCGCATGGCCGAGGAATACATACGGGCCAACCCGCGGATGGTTGTCGGGCTGGCGCAGCTTGCGGCTATCTGTGGTGTGAGTGGGCGCACACTTCAGCTTGGATTTAATAAACACAGGGGCTATAGCCCAATGGAGTTCAGTCGCGGGTTGAGGCTGGATCTGGCCCGGGTGATGCTGATGGAGGCGAGGCCCGGGCAGACCGTGCTGGAAATTGCCATGGCAAGTGGCTTTAGTCATGTCAGCCGGTTTGCCATGGAATACAGAAAGCGATTTCAGGAATCGCCTTCGGAGACGCTTTTAAATGCTGATCGTTGAAAATTATTGATCCAGGCTGTTTTTTACGGATTTCACGATCAGTTGCTCATTCAGATTCACAACAGCCGGAATGCCCTTCAATCGCAGGTCGATCGCCAGATCTTCCTCTGAATCAAAGAGGCTTTCAGGCAGATCTTTGACCGTTTTGAGCAGATCAGCCACTTTTTCGGGCGTTTCACCCACATTCACAAGATAAACAGTCTCGCCTTCCTTGCGGGCTGTATTCAATTTGGCGGCATGTTTCAGAACCGATTCCGGGCTATTGATCCACGAGGCCCAGAAGACGAGCGTGATCGATTTGCCTTTCAGCCCTTTGGTTTTCAGCTCTTTGTTATCGCCATTTTTCAATGAGACTTCTGGCAGAGGCTTGCCAGTGGGCGACTCCTGCTGCCCCTGGCTGACCGCTTCAAGAATGTTGGCCACCTTGCGGCTGTTTTCCGGCAACGGTAATTGAAATTCGGTGTCGGGTATTTCCTGATCAAGTCGCCAGCTGATTTTTGAAAGACGGCTGCTGATGAGCTTCGACTTTTCATCCTGCGCAATGATGGTCGATTCAGAGAGCTGCCGCAGCAAAGGCCGATTAATCGGCCCCATCCACATCTGAAGCTTCAGGCCGCTGTATGTGACTTCAAACTTCTGGCATTCCACGTTGTCAATCGTTTCATTGCCAAGCAGCCTGGCTTCGTCGGTGTGGGCAATTACGAATTTTGCCATGTCGGGCATGGTTAGTACGTGCAGGCCCGAACCTTCCAGCGTCGATGCGATAATTGCCTCGCCGGCCAGCATTTCGGCGGCATTTGTGCCTTCATGGGTCGAAACAAGCTTTGTCGGCACAAAATAGGTTGTCAGACGGTCGCCGTCCAGAAGCACTCGAAGTTGAGGGCGTTCGGTGGTTTCACCAAACTGGCCCCAATCGGCTTTGATGAGTACCTTGCCCGGACGTTTGACAACAATCGTCTGCGTGGATGTCGAGCCCTGCTTGGAGTCAGGCCCTTCCAGGCTCGATGTCAGTCGGGCCGTTACTGAAAATTGTTTCAGCGAGTCCATCGCCTGCTCGCTCTTTTGCAGTGCCGTCATAAATTCAGGCGCAATCGGCTTGGCTTCGCTGGTGGCCGGCGTCGTGTTCGCCTGTGGTGGTGGTGTCTGGGCGAAAAGCCCCATCGCTAAAATGATCGCTGTTTTCATTTCAATCATATCCTAAAATCGTGTTTGATCGGTGGGTGTGTTGGGTGATGATTCCCGCTGTTTATTGCAGCAGACCGATGATTTGACGGGTTGAACGATCAAGCAATCGAAGCTGATCAATGAGCGGGCCTGACTTGCCCCCGGCATATTGTTCAATCAGTGCAGACAATTCGTTTGTCTTTTCCAGAAGACCCGCACCGAAGCGTTGAAGCTCAAAGCGGGGCGATGATTGCCGCACGCGCTGATTGAGCACAAGCAGATCGCTGCGAAGCATGCGCACTGAAGATTGAAGCCGATAGCCATACGAAAGCTGGTTGACATGCAGCTCAATTGTTCGGAGCGTGGTTTCACTCTGGTTCAGGGTGTTATTGAGCAGGGCCAGAAATTCGGCTGAAGGCTGGTAAAATTGGGGCGGAACGGGCGGGCTGGGACGATTGACCGGTATTTGCACCGGCTGGCTCGGGCCAAAGGCCGGGTTGGGTGGAGCGGGTTTCACAACACGGCCCTTGCCCGGCGGCATTCCCGGCTCATAAATTGGGCCGTTGGGGTCAGAGCCCGCCAGGTTGCAGACGGTGTCGTGAAGCTGTTTGGTGGCGACAATCTGATTTCTCAGCGGCTGATCGATAGGGTTTTGAGCAGCGAAGACGAAAAGATCCCAACTGTTCAGCCGCAATTGCTGGGTGGCCTGCCAGATCTCGTCGCTTCGCACTGTTGAGGTGAGCAGCCCCTGCAAAAATCGGTTCAAACCTTCCATCTGACTGACGGCGCCCGAAGCCGTTCGATATTCCGGCTGATAATAGCGAGAGAGCATGCGAGAGAGCTGATCGATCGAGATTTGGAGTCGGGCGGTTGCATCAGCCATGGCACGCGGGTCAAATGCCGGCGGGGGATTAACCGGCAGGGCCGGGCTGCCGGGCTGATAGCTGCCAATACGGTTTCGCACCTGAAACGTGAGCCGCTGGATGCGGTCCAGCGAGTTCACCGTGCGTGGTGCATCCTGCCCATAGGGGCTCATCAGTTTGGAAAATGCGGTGAAGGCTCTGTCGATACTGGTAAAGCCAAGCTGGAGCAAGCCTGGATTGTTGGATTGCAGGCTATTCTGAAACAGCTTGCAGGCATTGAGGAGAGCGATGCCGCGAAATTCGCCCTGAAGGCAGACATCCGTACCGGCCAGCTCATAGCGCAGGTTATCAATTGCCTGCTGCGATTCCATCACCAGCGAATTGGCCAGCGATGGCAGGCTGGGGCCACCGCCCTGCACCACCGCGGGCGGGGCATTGACAACAACCTGCCCGGGAAAGAAGGCCCCGGCGTTATCCTGATATTGGGCGAAAGTTGCCCGCCCACCCATCAATAAAGTGATTATGGTCAGGAATAGTCTCGTGGTGCAGATTCTCATCATTCGCCTCAATCAAAGGGGCTTTGCAGCTGGGCCAGTCACTTGCGGATTTCTTTGGGCGATTGGCTTTTATCATTCGGCTTCGGCAGGTTTGTTGTTATCTGGCATTAAACAGAGAGGAAGTGGCTGGTGTCTATCCGAAAAGCGCAAAGGGGTATCAAAATCGAAATAATTCATACAGATGAATTTGAGGAAAATAATTTAGGGGCTTTGCGCTTTCTGGATAGACGCAGCGAAATTTTGATGCCAAATTAGTATTAATACGCAGATTTCCTGCAACGTTGTATCTGATCAATCTTTCAGGCCGGATAAAA
>JBILGL010000238.1:0-6646 GCA_044351075.1 Isosphaeraceae bacterium
GGAAGAGCCAGGTGGCATCCTGCCGGAAGAAATTCAGAATCTTGATGTCGTAAACGATCACCTCGCCAGGCCCCGGCATGTGGTCGTGGAATGTCACAACGGCATCCAGCAGGCGATACATCGCCAGCCCCTTGGTTTCATAGTCGATACCGAGATAGCCTGAGAGCATCAGGTCGGCCTGACCTGATTCCACGGCGATGCAGACGGGAATGCGATTACAGTCGAGATACCAGTCGCCGGGGTGAATATCGTGTTCAGTCACGATTCGGCCGTTAGTCATTGAGAGGGGCTCGCCCTCGATCTGGGTGACTCTGTCCACCAGCATCAGCGGTTCATCCGGCAGGCGCACGCGTGTCGGATAATTGTCAATTTCAGCGAATTTCTGGCCAAAAACTGGCGCTATCGGCCCTCGGCCATAAGTCAGGCAAAGCTCGCGTGAAAGGCTGCGTGGCGTTTCAACGGGAATTGGCAATGGGATATCTGTCAGGGAGGGCTGATTTACAGGAAAATGCAATTCCGGCGAGACTTGCATTAAGTTTTCGCTTGCAGTTGGCCATTGAAATTGCATTTCGGCGGGAAGGCTGCCCTGGCCAAGAGCGAGACTGCGAAAATCGCCAAGCATTTCCGCCCAAAGCTGCTGAAATTCAAGATGTGCCTGGCTGGTGGCCGACTGTGCCTGCATGAAGGCGGCTGATATGGCTTTGGCCGGCGCGTCGGCTGGCAGTTCAAGCGAGAATCTGGCTGATTCACTGGCCCAGTTAATACGTGTTTCAGGTTTCATGAAAGGGGCTTCTTCCAAAGCAATGGAGAGAGGGTTGATAGTCGGTATGTTGGGTTGTTCGATCTCTATCGATCCAGCCGGTTCTATTTCGCCGGATATCGGTTCATGGATGTGAGTCAATTTCATTTCGACTGGTGGGTCAGAAACAGTGGCTTTTGCAGATTCGCGCCAATGAATCTGTACAGGTTTGGGGGCAGGCAGGTGCATGTGCGTTGGCCAGTCAATCGGGTTTCCGCCGACTTTCAAAGTCACGCAGCGAGCCGCTTTGGCTTCCGGGGCCGGTCCGAAAAGGCGATCCCAGTCGCTTTCATTCTGGCCCTGCCCCAAGGCGAAGAGCTCAGCCATGCCTTTGAGGAAGGCGGCAATGGGGTCGCCTTTGGCAGGTGTCAGGGCAATGGTTCGGTGCGGCTCATCCTTGAGAATGGCCTGAATCATGCGTGTGCACGATGAACCGGGCCCGATTTCGACAAATATCCGCAGGCCATCGGCATGGGCCTGTTTCACAAGCTTTACGAAATCGACGGTCTGGTGTGAAAGCCCGGTAATTGCCTCAGAGCAGTTGTGCGGCGTGGCTTCATAGGCACCGCCGAAAACAGCACTGTAAAGCCGGGTTTTGCCCGGGCTTTGCGCAGTGAGATAGTGCAGATTGTAATATTCGCGGCGAACCGACAATGCCAGCGGCGCATGCATCGTGGAAACAATGCCCACTGGCAGCTTGCGGCAGCGGATGGCCCGAAGCACTCGCTCAACAGCTGCCCGCTGGCCACCCAGAATCACTTCATCAGGGGCATTGATAATCAGAATGTGAACACGCGGCTCAGAAGCAATGGCCTGCTCGACGACTTCAAGTGGCTTGGGCACAACAACTGTCAGCCAGTCCACAGCTTCGTCGTCTGTCAAGTTCCAGTGGCGACGGGCGGCATTGCAGGGCCCGGCCAGCTCGGTTTTAAATAGCTCGCTTTGGCGCATGCGCTGCCAGAGCTCGTCATGATCAACCCAGACTCCGCTGGCCAGAAGCTGCACCGATTCACCCAGGCTCAGCCCCATCATCGCTTCGGGCTCAATGCCGATCGAACGGACAAAATCGCTCACGGCCATGCCAAGAGCCGCCTGGCCGAAAATCAGGTCGCAGTGGTCTTCTGGGTGTTCGGGAATCTCGCCCTGCCAGAAAAGGCCCGGATAAAGCTCTGTGCGGGGTGTTGACCATTCACGGCAGATCCGGTCAAAAAGCTCGGGCCAGCGGGCCGAAAGCTGGCGGCCCATGCCGGCAAAGGCGCTGCCCATGCCCGGGAAAACAAAAGCCAGACCACCGGTGGAAGTGCCAGTGGGCACGTAGATATAGTCAGACTGCGATACAAATCGCTTGGCGCTGTGGTCCTGCCCGGTGCGGATATGCTCAATGGCCTGTGAGAGAAGCTCTGCGGCGTCGGCTGTCCGCCAAAGCACAAGCGAAAGCCGCTCCGGGCCAATCGATTCGCTGGTTTTGGTGGAATGCCACCATCGGTTGGCAAGTGTCGAAGGCGGATTTTCCCGATTTTCAGCCGTAATCAGGTATTCTCGCAGACGCTGAGCCTGCTGCATCAGCACTTGCCTGTCTGCCGCATGCAGCAGAAAAATGCCGACGGGGTCTGAAAAATCGGCCTTTGGCACGATTGAGCGGTCAATCGTCTGATTTTCTTCCAGAAGATGAATTGATGCCCGCTCTCCGGGGCGGAATCGGCTCATTCGCGGGCTGGCGGTCGTTTCGGCCATCCAGTAGCTGGCGGGCTCCTCAATCAATACCTGCTCGTCAGTCATTCTGACTTTCGCAGGCTCAACCTGGCTCGACACCGAAAGCAATTGCCTCGACCAGCCTAAAAGGGTGGTGGCAGCACCCGCATAAAGTGGCTCTGGCGGCAGTATGAGGGTCTCTGAGGCCGCTTTATCGCCCGGCTCGATTGATAAATACGCCAGTGCCGTATTGGCAGATTCCAGATCAGCCCGCCGCAGAATGACGGCAATCGCCGAATCAGCCACAGCGATCTTATCGGCAATTCCCTGATTGGCCAGCCAGGCGGCCCAGGCATGGCGCAGGTCGCTGGTGATATCCACCGCCCCCACCAGTGCTTCATCCACCTGCCCGCTGGCGATCCAGTGATAAGCCGTTTCAAGGGCGGTGATACCGGCATCGGCTGAGTCGGAAATGGTGAAGCTGGGCCCGCCCAGGCGAAATTCACGGGCCAGGCGGCTGGCCGCAATCGACGCCAGATTGCCCATCACTCTGTTGGCGGTAAGTGCCGGTCCGAAAGCGTCGCGGGCTTCACGCAGCGATGATTGATGCGGCGAAGATTCGCCGTGAGGGTCTGTCAAGGCCCAGCGAAGCTGAAAGTGATTGGTGCCCTGATCCAGCGAAACACCCAGTAAAACAGCCGTGCGCAATCTTGGCTCGCTGCCCCGTGTCAGCCAGCCGGCCTGTCGGGCCGCTTCATAGGCAGCGTTCAAAATCAGGGCCTGCTGCGGCAAAACTTCTTCAAGCTCAGACGGTGGAATTCGAAATCGGCCGATCGGCACCTGCACCGTTTCCGCCATCAAACCTGAAACCTGCGGCCGCTGGTTATCAAACGCCGCCTGATCGCCACCGGCCACGCCATACCAGTGACCCGGCTCTTCAAGCATGTCGTATTTGCCATGCACCAGCAGCCCGGCCAGTGCCCCGGCCCCATCATGCGGGCCAATGCGCCCGCCAATTGCACTTACGGCCACTCGTGCAGACGATTCAGCCCCGCTGCCCTGCTGCCAGCCGCTGAATGATTGCCCGATATATTCTTCGACAATCAAGTGCGCGTTAATGCCGCCAAAGCCGAATCCGCTTAATGCCGCCCGGCGTGGGGTCTGTTCATCACGCCTTGGCCAGGGTTCGGCTGATTTCAATACCCGAAACGGGCTATGGGCAAGGTCAAGCGTGCCACGCGGCACTTCAAAACCAGCCGTTGGCGGCAGTTGTCGGGCCCCAAAGGCCAAAAGCAGCTTGGCCAGCCCTGCCGCACCAGCAGAAGTCAGCCCGTGGCCGACATTTGACTTGACTGACCCCAGCACACAGCCACCATTGGCCGCGACTTCACCCCAAAGCGTGCGAAGGCTGCGGAATTCCTCAGAATCGCCCACCGGCGTTCCCGTGGCATGGCATTCAATGGTGTCCATCTGCTGCGGGGCAAGGCCGCATTCGGCATAAGCCGCCCGCATGGCG
Source organism: Isosphaeraceae bacterium (assembly GCA_044351075.1). GTDB lineage: Bacteria > Planctomycetota > Planctomycetia > Isosphaerales > Isosphaeraceae > QWQI01. The sequence continues at coordinate 4,008 of JBILGL010000238.1, forward strand.
CGAAGCTGCCCTTCCGAACTGGGGGCCAATAGCGCTCCTGAAACATCGTTGGAAAGCCCCACCGCACGCAGCACACCAAGGATTTGGTCGCCATGGGCCAGCGCATCGTCGAGCCGCTTCAGCAGAAAAATGCCGGCCCCTTCGCCAACGACAAGTCCATCGCCTCGATCGTCAAAAGGCCGAGGCACGCCCCCAGAACTCAGAGCATGAAGCTGGGCGAAGCCCATCTGCGTGTAAAGGCAATCAGGCCGCGAAAGCCCGCCCGCCAGCACGGCATCGGCCCGGCCACTTCGCAGTTCATCCATTCCCAGCTTGAGTGCATAGATGGACGACGCGCAGGCCGCATCAAGCGTGAACGAGCTGCCACCCAGGCCAAGCGCCTCGGAAATAAGCCGGGCGGGCAGCGAGACCGGGTCGCGATTCAGCGTGTTGGGGCTACTCAAAGGCCACGGGTTTTCTTGCCGCCGGGCCATTTCCCAAGCGAAAAGCTCTTGCGACCATGCCGCCGTTGATTCGGTTGGCAGCGCAATATTGCCCAGAATCACGCTGACTTTCGATCGGTCAACGGCTGTCATTCTGGCTGAATTCCAAGCCCTCGCCGCAACGTGCAGCGCCATGCCGAAGATGGGGTCGAGTGTGTTCGGGTCACACCCTTCCGGCAATTTCACGTTCTGGGCGTCCGGCTGCCAGTTACGGTCGATCAGGCAGGCCGCCAAGCTATACACGGCGTCGGGATGAATGCCGTCGGGCTCAAAGAGCGTGCGAGGGTCAACCGGCCAGCGATGCGGGTCGATCGGCTGGGCCATGCATCGGCCCTGAGAGACGATCTCCCAAAAGGCCTGAGGCGTATCAGCGCCCGGGAAAACCAGCCCCATGCCGACGATCGCAATGGGCTCGGCGGGTGTTTGTTCAGTCATGGCCTTGTCGGTTTCGTGCCCCACCGCTTTAGCACCCTGAATTCTGGCCGACCCGGTTTCGCACAAAGGCGGCGGCCAGGTTCGGGTCCATAATGCCGCGAATGCCGTCCACTCGGCCGATCAGGTTGCCGTGTCTGTCCCAGACGGCGGCGTCGGCCGTTACTTCGTGGTCATTCTTTCGCATCAACCGAAGTGCCAGCCGGCCATCGAGATAGGAATCGCTATCAACGGCATTCCAGCAGAGCTCGTCAAAGCCCATTGGCAGGCTGAAATTGCCGCCGGTCATTCGTGGCCAGGCACAAAGGCCCTGCATAATCGCGTCGAGCACGAGCGGATCAACCACCCACTGGCTGCGGGCAGGCGACTTGAGCCAGTCCGCCGGCTCGCTCCCATGGCGAATGTGCGCCACGAAAGAACCATTATCAAATTGCACCGATCCGGAGAGTATCTGGAATCTCGGCCCGTGGAAAAGCAGGTTATGATACGGCTCTGTGCAAAGATTTGCAGGCCGGGGCGTAGCCCAGGCAGGCAAAGCAGGCGGCTGCGGGCTTGTGCAGAGGCTGACGCGACAGCGTGCATGATCAATGGTGCGTCCACTGCTCCCAAGTCTGCTCCGCACGACAATTTCAGCGGTCACCAAACCTGAATCCTGCCCGCTGATCGATTCCAGCCAGATTTGCAGACTGCCCGGCCCTTCAGGACCCAGAACCACCCCTTTGAGCACCTTCATACCGCTGACTTTTGCCAGCTCAAGCCCCGGAAGGGCATGCATGGCTGATTCAATCATCAGCTCTGTGAGCAGGGCTGTCGGCACCACGGGCGAGCCATTGATCACATGATCCAGCAGCACTGGCCAGTGTTCGATCCCTGCCTCTTTTTCCCAGATCAGCCGCGGACCGGCCGGCTTAACGCCATTAGCCACATGACGCGGCATGACTCGGGCACTTTCAGGCATGGCCCGGTTGGGCGTGGCTGATCGACCATCCCCCTCAAGCACCATCAGCTCTACACCCTGACTGTTAAGCCTGCTGCCGCCCAGCAGTTCGGCCAGTGCCCACGAGCCGCCTTCCAGCGGAATCAGCCCAATACCTTCGCCTGAAAAGACCTTTTTCAAAGCCGGCGTGACCATGCCGCCATCCCAAGGCCCCCAGCCCAGCGAAAGCCAGCGGCAGCCGGGATAGAGTTTTGACTGATGAATCGCCAGTTTGTTGAGCATCTCATTTGCCGCAGCATAAGCCGCCTGACCCGTTCGGCCAACCCGGGCTGTGATCGATGAAAAGAGGCAGCAGAATTTCATTTCTTTCAGATCAATAGCGGCCAGCACATTCAACAGGCCGCGAACTTTTGTCTCCAGGACGGGGGCGCAGGCGTCGGCACTCAGGTCTTCCACCCGTTTGTCGGCGAGTACGCCCGCGCCATGAACAAGGCCGCGGACTGGTCCATGCTGCTGAATCACTTCGGATACTGCCTTTTGAACTGACTCACTCTTCTGCAAATCAACTGATCGGTAAACAACTTTCGCGCCAAGGCTGCGGAATCGCTCCAGATTCTGCCGAACTTCACGATCTGCCAATATTTTACGGGCTTCACCAATCAGTTGGGCAGGCGTGCGCTTGACGGTCGATTGACGCGCCAATACGGAAACGAGTGCCGATTCGGTACCACAGGCAGCCAGTTCGGCTGATTCGGGCCCCGGCTCGCCACTTCGGCCGAAGAGCACAA
>JBILGL010000240.1:0-6622 GCA_044351075.1 Isosphaeraceae bacterium
GGGTCGCACTGGTTTTGCGGTCAGAATGAATTGACCAGCTTGCGTTCGCCGATGATTATATCGGTTATTTACGGATGTAATAGAATGGTAAGAGAAAGCATGTCGTTACTATAGTTACTCGCGGTCATCACGCCATGCAGTTCGTTATCGATGCCCAAAGAGTTTTGCCCAGTTGATTTTGGCAAGTGTTGGTCATGGTTCTTCTCTGACCACAGTGGATTGACGCAGCTCGGCCGCTGGGATGCGAACAAGCTTTCCTTCCCTTTGGATCACAATTCCGGTGTCGGTCAGGATGGCGGTCGTTCGCGCGGCCTGAGCGGCGCGTTGCAGGGCTGCCATGGAGGCACGAAGATCCTTGTCTTTGGCTTCGCTGATGTCTCTGGTTTTCATTCGTTTTCCCCCCATTCCAAAAGCTCAGGTCTTTCGCCTACATTATTATATTTTACCCAGGTATCGACCACCCATTTATAGGCACTCTCAAAATTTCGCAATCCAGCAGTAAAGCGACGGCGGATCACCTCCTGCGGGATGTCATGCCCGCCCTGCCGCACCCGCTCCTGCACGCGTGCGATGGCGGTCTCGGCATCCGGCAGACTGAGGAAGAAAAGGCTCACATGATAGCCCTGTGCACGCCACTGATTGATGTGGGCCAGGTAGCTCTGGCCGGAAAGTGTGGTCTCAAAGGCGAAACTCTCTCCTTTGCGCACACAGTCCGCGATTTCCGCCAGCATCAAACGTCCGGCCTTGAGCGCTGCAGTCTCAGGCGCAAAGGGTGAAAGCCCTGCCGCGATCAGGTCGGCATTGATAAAGCGTGGGCACTGGGCCTCTTCAGGCAGGAAGGCACGGGCAAATGTCGTTTTGCCTGCGCCGTTGGGTCCGGCAATGATAATGATTTTTTTACTCACACCGGCACCGCCTTCTGGGGGTGGAAAAGCTGCTGTATCAGGGATTTTTTGTGAGTCCTGAGGGCTTCGAGCTACTTTGTTTTGGAGTTAAACAGGGCGTCGAGGCTGGAGAGTCACAAGTCGATGCGTTGTTCTTCTTGAAGTCGTAGGTGCAGTCGCGATTGCTAACTTCGAAATTAAGGTCGTTAAGCTGAGAAATCAGGCCTGATTCGACTGCCTCTGCCGCCATTGATCATATCTACCTTCAGGCAGGATTTATGTCATTTATCCTTGACTTTCGTAGTCAATTTACCTGACAAATTTGTTTCTTTCAATTGTCCATGCAATCAATAAAGCAAATCAAGAGTCATTCTGAACGACGAATTCAGAACGACCCCTTGAATGATGCAAAGCGGGAAGCTGCTTGATCAGAATGAATTGACCAGCTTGCGTTCGCCGGTGGTGAACGACTTCACCATGCGGTGCACGTGCCAGTGGATCATTGCTTTGAGGATGTAATAAAATCGCACGCCGCCCTCTTTACGATGGCTGTAGAGGTTTTTGATGCGCGACCTGTAGATTTCCCGCAGAACGGGGTCGGGCACGCTCTTCATCAGCCGGTGATAGGCAAAGAGGGCTGTTGACTGGTCATAAGCCTGGCTCTTGAGCCACTGGAGCGGATGCTTTTTCCAGTAGTCGTGATATTCCGTCTGACGATTGCCAAGATTCATCTTTTCCTTGATGAAAAGCTCATCCAGCCTGTCAAAGAAGGCATGCACATTGTGCACTGTCGTGAGCACATCCAGATAGCCATTGAGAAGCTCTTCCTGACTCATATTGAGCGGAATGACATTGGTGCCAAATTCCGGCTGGTCGGCATAATCAAGCCGCCCTTCTTCCGCCAGGCGGGCATGCAGCGGCGTTTTGGGGATGGCGTGCAGCATGCCGATCATCGAGCTGGTAATGCGGCTTTCTTTGAGGAACCGCTTCTGGCGGTCGAAAATGGTGTTGTCGTCGGAATCAAAACCGACGATCATGCCGCACCAGACATCCATACCGGCCCGCTGGATGGTGTGCACCCGGCCCAGAATGGAATCGCCCGCCCGCACATTCTGGAACTTTTTGGTCTCTCGCAGGGCGTCTTCGTTGGGGCTTTCAATGCCTACAAAGACGGCCACAAAATTGGCCTGAGTCATGAGGGAGAGCAGTTCCGGATCGTCGGCCAGGTCGAGCGAGGCTTCGGTCGTAAACGACAGTGGATAGCCCTTGTGCCGCTGCCAGGCGACGACTTCGCGGAGGACTTCCTTAATGGCTTTTTTATTGCCGATCAGGTTGTCGTCCACCACGAAAACAGATCGCATGCCGCTTTTGTACATGGCTTCGATCTCGGCGATGACCTGCTTTGAGGTTTTCAGCCGCGGACGTCGGCCAAATGTCACAATAATATCGCAGAATTCGCACTGAAACGGGCACCCACGCGAGAATTGAAGGCTGCCGAAGGCATAGCGATTCATTTTCAGAAGGTCGAATCGCGGCACAGGCAGCTTGGTCATGTCTGACTTCTGCTCTTGCTCATAGCGCGTGGCATAGGTGCCTGTAGGCCATTCCCTGAGGAACTGCGGCCATGTCTCTTCGGCCTCGCCAATGAAAATGACGTCGGCCAGGTCATCAAAGTAGTCTTCCTGCACGGTGATCCACGGGCCACCGATGACCGTAAAACAGCCAAGGCCCTTGAGCTTTGTGAGAATCTCTTTCATGCGGAATCGCTGCACGCTCATGCCCGTCAGGCCGACGATATCAGCCTTGGCGCAGCGGTCCCAGTCAATGGGCTCGACATTTTCGTCGATGAGTGTGACGGTGTGGCCTTCGGGCGTGAGTGCGGCCAGCAGAGGCAGGCAGGCGACGGGCAGATTGGCTTTTTTGCCAAGCATTTCAAGGGCGTGTTCCATGCCCCAGTATGAGACTTCGAATTTGGGGTTGATCAGCACAATATCAGCCATGGCATGGAACTCCTTTTTTTAGCGTCCTGCTTGGTCCCTGAGCGGTCCAGCAATTGGTATCTCTATGATCTTAATGGCCGGAAGTGAATTTGATTTGCCGGTATTTTGGGAGATCCTGCACCTATTGATCCTTCAATGGGCATGGCGAACCGTGCATTTCATCGGGTATCTCTTCAAAGATCGGCTTTTTTGTGCTCGGACAATAAAAAAAAACGCACGAAGCATGGGGGGCATTGCTTCGTGCGTCAGGGGGAGAAAACTTGCATGATTACTGGCTGGGAATGATACAAATGCAATTTTGTATCGCACTTTTATCGTATCATTCCCCATAATATGGCACGATCAATCGTGACATACCGCCAAAACACCAGTGATTGCTGATGTCAGATGATTTTCAATCAGAACCGTTTCACGCGTGAGCCGGTTGGCAGAATCAGGTTCAGAATTTTATTTGCCAGCGATGTATCCTGGCGGCTGTTCTGAATGGTTTGTGCGACGCCTTTCGGCAGCTGGTTGATAATTTTAGAATTACCAACCTGATAGACCGTCTGACCATTGACAGCATTACCTGCCGCGTCGGTCAGGGTGGTGGTGTTGAGCGAGAGCTGAATGGACCGCGGACGTGGCCCGAAGCCTCGATTCAGAATCATGTTATAGGTGGCCTGCGGATAGGCCGTGGTTGAGACCATGCGGAAGGTGGCGGCAGAAATTGGCTGACCCGCGTTTCGACCAGCCGTTGCCGTTATCTGATAATTCAGGGCATTGGCCCAGCTCGTATTGTTCAGGCCAGAGCCGAAATCCTGAGCATTGATCCGCACCTGGCCGGTCGAGACATTGTAGCCAATCTGCGTGACGGCTGGTGCGACGGTGTCTATCACCAGTGCCGAGCCTGAGCTGGCCCCGCCACCCATAAAGGTCTTGGAGAGTTGATCGGCGCCTCGTGTCACGGCCACGGCAACTGAATAATTGCCATCGGCCAGCGGTGTGGTTGATGTCACATACCACTTGCCATCAGTGCCGGCTGTGCCTGTGCCCAGCACGATCGACTCTTTATTGCCGCCCAGATTGGTTGCGGTGATCTTTACCGTGGCGCCGGGGGCCGTTTGTCCTTCGAACGACGGGGTTTTGACGTTCGTTATACCATCGGAAACCGACGAGCCTGAATCAGACGATGCGGCCAGTCTGCCACTTGTCTGTGGGTCAAGCGGGCCATCGGTTGACGGGCTGGCCGAAGCGGGCGGCGGTGGTGTGGGGTTGGTCACCGGCGGAGTGGTGCCGGTGTTTGCCGGTGATGTGGGGGCCGGGGCAGGTGTGACACCCGTCGCGGATGCTACCTGAATTGGTGCCACGGCGGTTGTTGACGAAGTGCCACGGTCGCGAATCAAAATCTGTGCTGTGCGGCGTCCTGCGGTGGCATACGTGTGCTGGCCATAGACATCAATTGTGCCGGCGGCATTGCGGATAATCTTTGAGGCCAGCTCAATCGAGCCATCGCCCCAGCGGATCAGGGCGGAATAGTCGCCAATGGGCGAAGTCGGGTTGGTGTCGCTGAAGGTGGCCAGCACGCCCGTCCACTGCTGCCCGGCAACGATGCCTGATGGGTTATTGCCCTTGGCAGTGAGAGGCGCATCGCTCACCACATAGCTGCCGGAGGCCATGGCTACGGTTGTCGCCGCCGAGCCATCTTCCGCCTTCGGTCCCACGCGGATCGTCGTTATGTAATTGCCTTCGTTGGCATATTTATGACGGCCAAGGATTTCAAATCCGCCACCAACTCGCGGCCGGATAATGCCGACCGAAGCCGAGCCATCGCCCCACTCAATCGAAGCCCCATTGCCATTTGAGATCGTGCTGGGGTCTGTGTTATCCATAAACCAGGCCACGACGCGTTCGCCCGTCTCCTGGCCTTCCATTACAGTATTATTGACAGGTGTAACAGAGATTGGCGGCGGTTGCACCGTCAGCTTCACCACCTGCGTATCCCAGGGGCTTGGCGTGCTGCCGCGTGCCGCTGCGCCCGTCTGCTTCACTCCGACAGCCAGATTCACTTCGCCTGAGAAGCCCTGAACGGGCGTGATGGTCACGGCCGAGCCATTGGTGGTGATTGAGACCTTGTCGGCGTTATTCATGGCGACAACGTTGATCTCAAGTGGGTCGTTCTCAAGGTCTGAGGCGGGCACCGAGAAGGTGACTGGCTGATTGAGTGGCGTGGCAAGATCTGCGATCTTGCCAAGGATAGGCGGGTCGTTGATCGGATCTTTGTAAGTGAAGACATTGATCGTCTGCTGCGACGATTCGCCGTCGGTTGACGTGGCTTTCACTGTAAGCTGACTGGCCGGCGTGCCTTCAGGCACCTGCACGATCATCACGGCGTCGGAATTGTCCTGAACGACCATAGCCCGGCTGACCACTACAGGCATAATTGGCACGTCGGTCTTGCTGGTGTTCACATTCTGAATGGTGTTCAGAACGTCAAAACCATCGACCAACTGGCCAAAAATGGTGTGATTAAAATCAAGCGAACGCTGTGGGCTCGTGGTTACGAAGAATTGAGAGCTGTTGGTGTCCTTGCCTGAATTGGCCAGTGCAAGCTGCCCTGAGCCCGAGAAGATGGCATTGGCGTTAAATTCATCGCTGAATGTGCTGCCGGTTCCGCCTGTGCCATTGCCCTTCGGGTCGCCGCCCTGAATCATGAAATTCTTGATCACCCGATGGAATGTCAGGCCATCGTAAAAGCCGGTGCTCACCAGCGACTTGATCTTGCCGACCGTTTCAGGAGCCAGCTCGTCAAAGAGCTTGAATGTCAGGTCGCCATAGCCGGCAACATTCATCTTGATAAATGTTCCGCCACTCAGGATGGTCGTCTTGATGCCTTCGCTGGTGGACGTGGTTGTATAGTTCACCGCGCTCAGGTCAGAGGTGGTGCTTGAAAGTGGCACGATCAGGCTCTTGTTGCCCGGCACATTGAGGTCAGCCAGCGGCTGCATGACAGGTGCCGCCAGCAGCTCGCGGTTTTCCATGTTTTCCACGCCAGGATTGGAAACCCGGCTCAACCGACGAAAAGCCTGACTACCTGAATGCTGAATATCTTTGCGTTTCATGGTGAATCCTTCCCCTTGAAAGCCTGCGTCAGAAACCCTGAAAAATTCCATTCATTGCCTAAGGCCCCCCGGCACATCAGGCATCAGAGTCTCTTCCATTCTTTAATCATCTTCGACAAGTTCAGAAAAAACTCTTTAAAAAATTTGGAAAATTCAAAATAATTGTTAGAAATAACCCATCTTAACAGCCGCTAACTTTGGATTTTTAGCTAAAGAAAATTAAAGACAACGGGTAATTTTTGTTTATTTAGAGTAATTCGATTGCGAGATAAAAATTATACGTTAGTCACTTGACATTGTTCAGACTTATTTTGTATAAGAATGAGAGTGACGAAGATCAAATCTCTGCTTTCTTGCTAAAGCTTAGGATAGAACAGGGGATTTCAAATGCGAGCTTTTTTTTTCGCCGTGATGGTTGGTTTCGTTCTTCTCGCTTCATTTGCTCAATCTGAAGTGCGGGCTGCCAGAACCTATAGCTATTGTCGAACGCTTTCCGATTTTGAACAATCTCTGATCGTAGGATCATTTACAGATGTATTAGAATGCAAGAAAGTATCATATTGCTGGGATTTTACACCAACTAACTGTGCTTCTATCACGCTTGATCCTGGCGAGAATGAGGGAGCAGTTGCCCAAG
>JBILGL010000241.1:0-6602 GCA_044351075.1 Isosphaeraceae bacterium
GCATTGACCGGCACAATCGGCATGGTGTCGCCAAAACGAACGGTGCCCGACGGGCTGATGGTGTTACCGGCATTGAGGGCGCGAATGATTTCGTCGGGTGCCATGCGATAGCTTTTGAGGCGGTCAGGGTCGAGCTGAATGACGATGGTGCGCTGGCTGCCGCCAAAAGGTGGTGGGGCAGAAACGCCGGGCAGGCCCGAAAACATCGGGCGAACTTTAAAGAGGGCAAGATCCTGAATTTCGTTGATGGTGCGGGTTTCGCTGGCGAGAACGAGATAGCCGACAGGGATGGAGCCGGCGTCGAACCGGGTGACGAACGGCGAAACGGTGCCGGGCGGCATGAAGGCCCGGGCCCGGGTGACATAGCCAAGTGTCTCGGCCATGGCCTGAGCCATGTCGGTGCCGGGATGAAAATAGAGTTTCATCAGAGCCAGGCCCTGCACATTTCGGCTCTCGACGTGATGAATACCGTTAATGTAAAGAAAATGATATTCGTAATAGTTGGTCAGCAGCCCCTCCATCTGCGAGGGGTCCATACCGCCATAGGGCTGGCAGACGTAAACAACAGGCAGATTGAGATTTGGGAAAATATCAACGCGCATGCGCCGGGCGGCGAGCGTGCCCAACAGCAACAGGCCAACGGCGAGGGTGATCACTGTAACCGGACGCTTGAGTGCCCATGAGATCGGGTTGAACATGAGCTCTGACCTTCTGACCGATGACGATTATTTTAGGAGTGATTCAAATACTATTCTAATCGATATCAGGGAATGATGTTGGGATGTGTTGAACAAAAATTGAGAAGTTTAAGGGATTAATCGGAATGGGATTCAGGTTGTTTAAACTCAATTCATAAAGAAAACCGGAGTTGGTACAGCCTTTGGGATTTTTCCTAAACAATCCAAAATATTAAAAACAATACATGACAGTCTAACCCGAAGCGCAAGCTAGGGATAAGAAATAGGATTAATTGCTCGGAATAAAACCCTCGCTTGCGCTCTTTGAAGTTGCGCATTTTGAGGAATCTGTTTTCTTTGCGGCTCCAGAGGAGCCGTCTAGGAATAGATATGGCCTCCGGCCATCGATAAGAATAGGCATTGTATTATTGGGCTCCAGAGGGGCTGACTATGAATAGTAATGGCCTCCGGCTATATAAAAATCCTATCGAATCCTGGGATTTCAGCCAATCGACGATACAAAAGCGCAACTTCAAAGCTTGCGCTTCGGGTTAGCCTGTTGTCGTGGATGAGCGGACAAAATCAGTTGATAATAAAACCGGTTTTCTGAGTAAACGCAGTTTAGAACCCTAAAAAAACAAAACCCCGGTCTGGGAACCGGGGAACTTGCAACTTGTTTACTATTCGGAGAGCTATCAGGAGGCCTTGCTGCGGGCGGCGTTCAGGGCACGATTCAGCTTGGCCTTGCGGCGGGCAGCGGTGTTCGGATGAAGAACGCGACGGGCACCGGCTTTGTCGATTTTGGAAACCGTGGCTTTGAAGTCCGCCGTGGCCTTTTCCAGATCGCCGGAAGAGAGCGAAGCCAGCGTGCGCTTCGTGTAGGTTTTGATGATCTTTTTGGTAATGCGATTATGCAGACGACGCTTCGTGCTTTGCTTGAGTCGTTTGATCGCTGACGGAGTATTCGGCATTTCAGATCACTCGCAAAGGGATGGGCTAGCCATCAAACACTTTTGATACTATCACTTCCTGTTCATACTTCTCCACAATATAACACAACCGGCAAGCAGAATCAAGTGATCGTGTCATCTCCTTTCTTTGCCAATTTGAAAAATGTTTTCCCGGTGGTTTGTGTTTTTGTGACTGCTCATTTCTCAATCTGCCAAATGTTTCTGTATATTTAAGATGAGGGAAGATGAAAAAAAGGAATTCCGCTGACAGGTTTCGCACATGGCCGACCCGCTCAAAGTGCTCGCTTCGATCAAACAGGCCACACGGATCTTCCGCGAAATGCCGGGCCGGGTCGGGTCACAGGTTTTTCTGGACGACGTGGAAGATGTAATCGTCGTCGGCGACCTGCACGGCAATGTACCCGCCCTGCAGAAAGTGCTGGAATATGCCCGGCTTGACCAGAACAAGAAGCGGCATCTGGTCCTGCAGGAGCTCATCCACGGCCCGCGGATGTATCCGGATGACGGCGGCGACCGTTCGCATCAACTGGTTGATATCGTCTGTGCCCTGAAGTGCCAGTATGCCCGAAGGGTGCATGTCATTCTGGGTAATCACGAACTTTCGGAAATTACCGGCCGGGCGATCGCCAAGGGCGGGACGCCCCTGAATGCACTCTATCATATTGGTGTGGCAACAGCTTATGGCAATTACGCCGATGAAATCTGTGCCGCCTATCGCGAGCTATTTCTCGCCTTTCCGCTGGCTGTGCGCACGCCCAACCGGGTTATGATGGTACACACCATTCCCGACGGTTATTGGCTGGAAACCTTTGAACCGGAGATATTTAACGCCTCAAGCTGGAGCGATCGCGATATGGCCCGGGGCGGGGCGATTTATGCCGTGACGTGGGGCCGGGATAACTCGCCTGAGACGGTGGACCAATTCGCGAAAATGGTCGATACGGATTGGCTGATCACTGGTCATCAGCCATGCGACGACGGCTTTCAGGTGCCGAATCATCGCCAGATTATTATTGATGGCACCGACCCGTTCCCGACGTTTCTGCATTTTCATGCCACCGAAGAGATGACGCTGGAAAAGCTGCGGGCGGGTGTTCGAGTGATGAATGCCGAAGATCTTCAGGCCGAGGTCTGAGCGATAAGCGATGGGCCGGAAAGTCAGCCGCCGGCAGCCTCAACATAAGGCGGATGAGTTTCGGCGTAAAGTGGCTTGCCGTATTTGTTTGAGAGCAGCCAGAACAGGACGCCGACAGAAAAAACGCCGACACTGATCATTTGCGAAATGGTCATTCCGAGATACTGGGCAGCTTCGTCGTTGCGCAGCTCTTCAACCAGAAACCGGGTAATGGCATAGAGCAAAAAATAAAGGGCCATTGCCTGACCATCGGATTTGCGATGCGGCCAATAGGCCAGCACCACGCCCAGCAGCACGAGACCGTCGATGGTGGAATAAAGCTGGGTGGGATGCAGAGGCAGGGAATGGGTGGCCGTAGGCGGAATGAGCCCACGGGCGACCTGATCTTTATAAGGGGCGGAGACCGAAGGAAACGACACAGCCCATGGCAGGTCGCAACGGTCGCCATAGCAGCAGCCATTCATAAAGCAGCCGAAGCGGCCGATGGCGAGCCCGATGCAGACGGCCGGCGCGATGGCATCAGCCATGGGCAGAAACGGGAATCGGTGGAAATACCAGAAAAGCAGCAGCGAAATGGTGCCGCCGATGAGGCTGCCGTAGAAAACGATGCCGCCTTCCCAGATTTTGAAGATGTCGAAAAAGCTGTCAAAATTCTGGCGATACTGGATGACGAAAAAGGCCCGGGCACCGATGAGCCCGCCGATAAAGAGCCATGTGGCCATGTCGAAGGCGAAATTGGGGTTCAGGTGCCCCTTGCGTGCCCGCCAGGCCGTCATGTTAATGCTTGCCAGATAGGCGATGAAAAGCATCAGACCATAGCCAAAGATTTTGAAGCCACCGGGCAATTCAAAGAGGATTGGCTGCATGGTTAGTCCTGTGACTGAGTCTTATCCGTTGGAGAGCGATGATTCGGGCACCGGTCCGACGGGCGGGTATTCCGGCATTTCCACAATTTCATTCTGCCGGTTGAGGATTGCCACCTGAGGCCTGAAGCCGGGAATTTCATGAGGCTCAAGCTGGGCAAAGGCCATAATAATGATGCGGTCGCCCGTTGTGCCAAGCCTGGCCATGGCTCCATTGAGCTCAACCTGCTGCCGGCCCCGTTCGCCAGGGATAACGTAAGTCTCGCCTCTTAAACCAGTTGCGAGGTTGCTTACAATAATCGATTCATACGGCAGAAGGCCCACGGCTTCCATCAGAGCAGGGTCGAGCGTGAGGCTGCCGTGATAAGTGAGGTGGCCCGCTGTGACGGTGGCCTGGTGCAACTTTGACTTGAGAATCTTGAGCGTCATCGCCGAGAATAGACCGTAAGTTCAGAGCCAGTTAGTCGTTATGGCCGGGTAGCATGATGTTGTCTATCAGCCGCGTTGTGCCCACCCGGGCTGCCACAAGGGCTACAGCCGATTCGGGGTGAGACGGATCGACCATCTGCATATCTCCTAGATTATCCGCATGAACGATTCGGGCATAGTCCAATTCAATGGCCGGAACTGCTGAAATCAGATCATGCATGCATGATTCAAGCGTAGCGACGCTCGTTTCGCCGGCTCTGAGCCGTGCTTTGGCGGCGCTTAAGGCACGAGATAGTGTAAGTGCGGTAAGTCTCTGATCTGGTGATAGATAGCGATTGCGACTGCTCATGGCCAGGCCGTCGGCTTCGCGCACAGTATCAACACGGTGGAGGCAAACGGGCAGATTTAGATCCTCGGTCATTCGGCGGATCACAAGCCACTGCTGGTAATCTTTCCGGCCGAAGAAGGCATCGTCGGGCTGGACAATGCCAAAGAGTTTGGTCACAACGGTGGCCACGCCTGTGAAATGGCCGGGGCGACTGGCCCCTTCGAAGATTGTCGTTAGGCCGGGCACTTCAACGGCTGTAAAATGATGGCGACCATGGGGATACATGATGGCATCAGTGGGGAAGAAAACCGCTTTGACACCGACACTGGCACAGAGAGCGAGGTCTGCTTCGAGGGTGCGCGGGTAACGGGCGAGATCTTCGTTGGGGCCGAATTGGGTTGGGTTGACATATATCGAAGCGGCGACGTGCTGGCACTGGCGGCCGGCTTCGATCATGAGCTGGGCATGGCCCTGATGCAGGGCACCCATGGTGGGAACGAAGCCGAGTCGGCCTGTTTTTCGGGCTTCGCGCGACCAGGCGCGGCAGTCGTCGATGGTTGTCAGGAGCAGGGGAGAGCTTGGCATCAGACGTTTTCTGGTTTCTGGCGATGAGGGCAGGCAGGGTTGTTCAGGCAATCGGGTGCGATTTGCAGGTCGGCGATGATTCGCCCATTGACAAGTGTTTCAGAGATGATGCGCTGGCAGTCGTCGGGCTGGATGGGCCCATACCAGATGCCCTGCGGATAGACGACGAGCACGGGCCCGTGTTCGCACTGGTCAAGGCAGCCGGCGGTGTTGATGCGGACAGGGCCTGGAATGTTGTCCTTCTGCTTCTTGACTTCGGATTTCAATTCATCGCGGAGGCTTTTGGAGCCCGTTGCGCCACACGAGCCGCGGGGATGGTCTGCGTTGCGCATGTTTTCGCAGATAAAAAGGTGGTATTGAAATTCAGGCATTTTACTTTTTAGTGGATTTGGTTGGCTTTTGAGTGGAGAGCGATAAATCGTTTGCCAGCGTTTCATGCAGGATTGCATTTGGCTGATCACCAATTTTTTGGTAGCAATTGGCAAGTTTGAGATGAAATTCGGGATAAATCACATTGAAAGGAAGCGTTATCAGAAGGTCGGGAATGGCTTCGCCGAACTGATTGTCACGAATTTTAAACTCTGCTCTGAGCTCGCGGGCGTTGATAAAATCTGGATGATTTGCAATGCACCTGTTGAGAATTTCAATTGCCAATTGTGGATTTACTGGCTCGACCCGATCAAATTCAAGAGCCAGTTGTAAGAGTGTTTCTTTTTCGTTTTGGTATTTTTCATGAATTCTACGGGCGATGGTCGAGGCCAGTTCCATTCTGCCCAAACTTTTGAGTTCAATACAGAATTGAATTAAATCAGAAGCTTGACAAGATTGATTTTCGATCAGTTTCTTTAACAGGTTTGCGGCATCAAGCTTCAGGGGAGAATCTGAATTGGCAATTTGAATGAGAGGTGAGAACCAGATGGTTGAGCAGGGGCGGGCCGGCTGGTTTTTGTTAATGATTGTTAGGATTTGGGTATGCGTGCGCTGGCCGTCCCGAAGGAGTCGCTGCATCCAGGTTTGAAATCCAAACAGGGCAATTTCTTCTCGTAATTCTGGTGTTATTGTATTTTTCGAATTGTCAACGATTTCAATCATCCGTTGTTCTTCACCAAAAATGATTACTCCAAATGCGGCATTTCGGTAATTTTCATTGTCAGCATCTTTTTCAATGATTCCTCGCCAATTCTCAATAAATGGGATAATTAATGGTTTTATTTCGCTGAATTGTTTTTGGCCAAGTTTTGTTAGTGCAAGTTCAAGTGCGCCATTTTCAGTCGTTTTGACTGGTTCAAGAATGCGTGCCGCATCATTGAGCCGACGGTTGATTCGATAGAATCGCCCCAGCTCAATCCGGCAGCTGGATTCGGCACGTTTATCGGCCATTGCCTTGAGTAGCTGGCGTTCAATCGTCAGTTTCATTTCATCTGACTGTTGAAATTCTCTCATCTGCTTTTTTGTAATATGGAGTATGGCCTCTCCATAGATGCTGGCGGGATCGGCGGCCAGAACATAATAAATTTGATCCTGGAGTGTTTTTTTGCCGGTCAGGCTGTCGAGTTTTGCGAGATTAAGCAGTAAATTGTTGATTGATTTGGAGTCAACTTCCGCTTGTTTTTT
>JBILGL010000242.1:0-6589 GCA_044351075.1 Isosphaeraceae bacterium
GAATCAACTGATTGTCCGTGTAATATTCACGCACAGGGAAAGTATTGTCATATTGCTCGCTGGTGAAAGGGTTTGTCACCTTAATCGATGCAAAGACAGGCTCGCCCACTCGCCCCTTTGTCGTTCGATAGATCGTAAACGACATTTCAATTCGGAAAGCATCGGAATGGAATGTCGTGAGCTCATTCTGAACTCGATCAATCTCCTGTTGATTGTTAGCAGCCTGAGCGGCTTTAAGTGCCTGTTGCAGCTCGGCGTCCTTATTAGCGAGCGGCCGACGTTGCTCCTGCAGGCTTGAGATACTTGAATCAAGACCATTTTCGCCACGTGCCTTGCGGGCATTAAGCAGCGAGATCTGATTATCGATGTATTCAATTGTGCCTGGGCGAAGGAAATTATCAACGGGTATGCGGCGATCAAGAATCGGATAATTCTGCTTACCCGGTGCCCGGCCGGCATCTCGTGCCGCCATATTGCCCACTTCGTCAAATGGGTGGGAAATGATGCCATAGCGCCAGATCCCCTTGGAAGGGGTTGCGCCTTCGACGTGTGTGCGATATTCCAGCTCCTGGCCGACGTCGATCCCCTTGATCTGCGGCGTGCCACGAGAGTCACGAAAGACCAGTGAACCCTTGATCGGCACGCGGGCAGACATACGAGCCGCAAGCTGCTCTGACTGCTCGTCAAGTTGGGTGGCGCGGATTGGATTATCCGACCGAATCGCGTTGGCTTCCTGATTGGTCAGGCGAATGGTGCTGTTTACCTGCCGGATCAGGTAGATATAGCTGATCGCCCCAAAAAGGCCAATCATCAGGGTGACCAGCGTCATGTAGCCAACAATTCGGCCCCAGATCAGCTCAAGCCGGCTCACCGGCTTCGAAACGATGGTATAAATCGTCTGCTGCTGGATATCTGTCGGCAGGGAAAGCGGCGACAGGAAGATGATCATCAGGGTGATCAGCAGCGAACAGAGCAGTGTAAGCGTGCCGACGAACAGGCGGCTCATTTCGGCCGGCCGGGGCGGCACCAGGAACCAGTGCGTGAAGGCCAGCACAACCAGAAACACGGTGAGGACAACATAGGGTGCCCACATGCGGCGATTGGCTTCTTTGCGGGCCAGCCAGGCAATCGCAAGCGTGCGGACGGGGTTAAACATGCCCAGCTCGGAAAAGAGCCGATAAAGCAGCAGAACAAGCGCTGTATAGCCCATGTAGGTCAGACCCATGCGGGCACCCTGGGCGAGAAAGTCAACGATTGTGACAGAAACCCCCGGTGGCACAACCGCAAAGGCGTAAATCAGCATGCCATTCAAGAGCCCATAAGCCAGGGCAATGTGCATGGCAATCAGCAGCAGGCGGTCGCCCTTCTCAGAGTCCTTATTCATTGAGACCCAGAGAAGTGTTTCTATCCAGGCGAGCACTGCGAAAAGTGAAATCACTCCCAGAATAACGGCCGGCGAGATACCGGCAATCATGGGCAACGATAAACGGCCGGCAGCCTGAAGCTGTTGCAGCAGAATACTCGCCAGGCCGCCCAGCAGCCCAGCAGCCGCAATACCCGAAAGCGCCGGCAATTGAATGCGCTGCTTAATTGCAGAGAGAATTCGCGCACCAATCCAGCTCACCAGACAAAAAAGTCCGATAATTTTGGTCCACGTCAGCAACGAGCCAAATACGCCTTTGGTCGTAAAGGCTGGGTCGCCTATGAGATAGAGCCAGCCCAGAAGGTTCTGGATCCAGACCGGTGGCGGCGTCGGGGCTGGTGCATTGGCCGCGGCGGCGTTGGCCGCTGCCTCCGCCCCGGCAGCGCCGGCCTGTGCAAGTAAAAAGATGGAGTCGATCACGATTATTTTCTTCCCAGTGAATTTCTCAACGAGATTGTTTCATGATTCCGGATCGGGCCTGACACCGAATTTGTGGCAGATTTTTCACCACAGCCGCGCCAAACCCAGGTTCTTAAATCACTTGCCCGCACCCGCCGGCTCATTCTTGGAGCGGTCGGCCACGTGGCGGCGACCCGGATATTGGTCGCTTTCTCGCACAATGCGCAGGAAGAGCTCTTCCAGTGTCGTCGTCGGATGATCCACCGCCACCAGGTTCCCCTTGTGCCGCTCGATCAGAGCCCGAATTTCAGGAATCGCCGATTCTGGCAAATCCTTCACCTTAATCTGTGTAATGTCTTGCACTGTCAGCAGATCGTTCACGCGGCCAAGCTCTCGCAGCTCGCCACGATGCAGAATCGCGATTCGGTCGCAGATATCCTGCATGTCGGCCAGCAGGTGGCCGGAAAGCACGATCGTCTTGCCCTGCTTCCGAAGATCAAGAATCAAATCCTTGATCTCGGCCGTACCGATCGGGTCCAGGCCCGATGTCGGCTCGTCCAGGAGAACCAGCTCCGGATCATTAATAATCGCCTGAGCCAGACCGATACGCCGCTGCATACCCTTCGAGTATTCGCGTAACTGCCTGTGCCGTGCATGGTTCAGACCAACCATGTCAATCAGTTCGTTGATCCGCTTGCGACGCTCGCTGCCGCTGATCTTGAAAAGGCGGCCGTAAAAGTCGAGGGTCTCTTCAGCGTTCAGAAACTTGTAGAGATACGACTCTTCCGGCAGGTAGCCAATCCGCTCGTTCTTCTTGACGTTGGTGGTTGGTTCGTTGAAGATCAGGGCTTCGCCTTCCGTCGGGAAGAGCAGGCCGAGCAAGAGTTTAATAGTGGTCGTTTTGCCCGAGCCGTTGGGCCCGAGAAGACCGAAAATTTCGCCCCGGTGCACTTGAAGATCTAGCGCTTTCAACGCCTGGACCTTCGGCCGGCCCCAGAAGTCGCGATAAACTTTCGTCAGGTTCTTGATTTCAATGATTACGTCGGATTGACTCATTGAGGTCTGCTCCCCCAGAGTTTCTACCAGTGAATAGATTCGGATGATTTCAAAGCGACCCCCGGGCAGTCGCCAATCAGGGCGAGATCATTACGATCTCAAAGGCCCCAACCACGTGAAGAGTTGGAAATTCGGGTGGTCATCTGCTGACAGACGGAATGGAGAAATCCGAATGATGACGTATGGGTGTCTGCTCAGCTTCCGACGATCAAATTACGACGGAAAAAAATTCCCGTCGCCTGCACTGACCCGGGTTTCACACTTCTGCATATTACTATCATGAAAAATGATGACCACTTTCGGCAAGAGCGCATTTGCAACCTCGGTCAACATGACCACCCGCAAGAGCGCATTTTCCGGAGAATCGCGCCACCCGATAGACTCATAAGAACTTACGAAGTCCATTTTCTTTCCGCTCTGAACGATTTTTTCGGCCTAATTATTCATCAAATATTCATCATGACCAAGTGCCTGAGATCAGACGACCAACTTTCGTTTGGTCGCCTTGTCCGTATATTGTTTACAAGAAACGAATTTGCCGATCAGAAACATCGACTCGTTTTCCTGACGTGTTTTGAACGCACCAGTTGCCAGCGATGCGGGCTTATCCATTAAAAATTGATCGATCAATCATAAAAAGTCGCCAAATGCCTTAATTTTGATGGGCCATTTTGTGTCAGCGAGAGTTATATGATCAACGAAGCGAAAAATTCAAATGCAATCCAAATGAAAATAGATCTATCTATTCCTCACTTCACAACCGGTCGCCAATGTGGCCAGAGTGCCCCCTGCCCTTTTTTCAGGGCGGTGATCTGTTTTTCCTCGCCCGTTTTCAAATCCATGACAAATAATTGACGAACGCCAGCCCGCTTCGAGCCATAGGCCAGAAACTGGCCGTCGGGCGATGGTGTCGGATGATAATGAATCGTGCCGGGCGAAGTGCTGGTCATCTGCTTTTTGACGCCATCGAGCCCGACTTCAAATAGCTCGACATTTTCGCCCGATTGTGCCGTGAAAAAGACCTTTTTTCCATCGCGGGCCCAGACCGGCGTATCGCTGCTGCCATGATGAAAGTCAAAAACGTCGAGAAATTCGACCGATCCGCTGTAGCTGCCACGATTGGCTATCGCCCTCAAGCCGCTGCCGTCTGCCCGTACAATGAAAGGATGGCACTTGTAGTGCTCTCCACTTAAAAAAAGCACCCACTGACCGTCCGGCGACCAGACCGGCCCGAAATTAAACGGGTTGCCCGTCTCAACCTTCACATCCGCCGAGCCATCGGCATTGGCCAAATAGACCTGATAGTTTTTGTGGTAGGTGATCCGCTTGCCGTCGGGCGAGGCGCTAAAGCCGTAAGTGAATTCGCTGGAACGACTTGTCAGATCTTCTTTGCCAGTGCCGTCAAGATTCATTCGAAATGGGTGCGACTGGCCGTCGATCAGGGCCGTAAAACCGAGTTTTTTCGAATCATCAGGCCAGAAAAAGAGCCCGGCATTGTAATAACTGACCCGGTTCACCGCCGTCGTGTTAAAACTCCGCCCTGTGGCAACATCCACCAGAAAACTGTCGTAAAGCCAGCCTTCGGCATTGAAGAGAAACGACTTGGCCGCTTCCTCTTTTGCGGCATTGGCTTCGCTTTGCCAGCCCCGGCCAATAATGGCCTGTTTGCCATCGGGCGACCAGCCGGCAAATTGGGTCCAGGAGTTTTTGTCGTCGGCCAGTTCGCTGCCAATCAATCGACGGCCACTACCATCGGCCCGGCTTAATACAGCCCTCATCGTGCGAATATTCGCATGACGGCCGCCCGTCAGATTGGTCTGAAGCTCCGTATAGCCCACTTCCCGCTCAGCCGGCGTCTGCCCTTTCACAGGCACAATCGCCAGCATCAAGAGAAAAACCCAATAACAATATTTTACATATGTCCGATTGAATTTCATTTTCGATCCATTACGCCAGGATGGGTCGGATCACCTCGCCGCGGCTCAGCACCAGTGGGCGACCCAGCGGGTCTTGCAGTTCGGTCTCGGGAGCAATGCCCATCAGCGTCAGGATGGTCGCGTGCAGGTCTTCCGGGCCAACGCGGCCTTCCTTGGGCCAGGCGGCCAGAGCGTCTGACGCCCCATGCACCACGCCGCCCCGAATGCCGCCACCGGCCAGTGCCACACTGAAGACATGGCCCCAGTGACCCCGCCCCTGCGCACTGTCCAGCCGAGGGCTGCGGCCAAATTCCGACACCACGGCCACCAGCGTCTCATCCAGCAGGCCACGGCTTTGCAGGTCGGCCAGCAGGCCGGAAAGGGCCCGATCCATCGGCGGCACCAGCACATTTTTCAGGCGGTTGGTTTCATCGCGATGCGAATCCCAGACCGGGTTGGCGTCGGGCTCGTCGGGGCCACGATACCAATTGACATGCACCAGACGCACACCGGCCTCCACCAGCCGACGCGCCATCAGCACCGTCTGACCAAAGGGCGACCGGCCGTAAAGCTCTCGCGTAGCATCGCTTTCAAGACCCAGATCAAATGCCTGACGGGCTGATGGTCGGCTCACCAGTTCCCAGGCCCGGGCTGTGTGCGGATCGAGATCCGAAGCCGTTTCGGCCTTTTGCCCGGCCAGTCTTGCAATCGAATCCAACAGGCCACGGCGGCTGGCGGCTCGCTGAGGCTCAAGACCGGTGTCAAGCTGGAGCTCGGCGACCGTTGGGCGAGCCTGTCGGGGATCGAAATTCACCAGCCAGGGGTCGCTGGATCGGCCCAGAAAGCCACCGTCCTGACCCGGCCAGACGCTGCCGTCGGTATTGGCCACTCGCAGAGGCAGCGTGATGGCGCCGGGAAATGCCCTGCCCCGATTGCCCCGGGCCAGTGCCATGACCATGCCGCCCATGCTGGGAAAGTCGTTGGGGGCGCCGGGCTTGGCGTTTTCAAAATTCTTGGGGGCGTGGGGCCGGCCGGTCAGCATGTAATAGGCAGAGCTGCTGTGGGCGTTGTCGTCGGTGCTCACGGCACGCAGCACGGCGAGTTTATCGGCATGGCGGGCCGTCAGCGGCATGAGCTCGCTGAACGAGATGCCCGGCACATTGGTGGCGATTGGCCCATAGGCGCCGCGGGCCTGTTCGGGGGCGTCGGGCTTGGGGTCCCAGGTTGATTGCTGCGGCACCCCGCCAGTCAGCATCAGCACAATGCAGCTTTTGGCCCTGATGGGCAATTGCGGGCCCGATACGGATTCGGCCCTGAGCAACTGGCCAAGCGAAAGCCCGCCGGCAAACGAGAGCCCGCCAATGCGCATGATCTCGCGACGGCTTGTGCCTTCACAGAGTCGAGTGGGTGAACCCATCCAGCGCAACATGGCAGGGCCTGCCTGAACTCATGATTTTTTGATCGACTGATACAACCCGGCAAGGTAGGAGATCGCACCGGGTTATCTGATTGGTAATTTATCACACGGCCGATTGTTTGACAATGGCGGAGGGTGGAGTGGAATAAGAGCCAATTAATTCTTCGTCTGGAGATAAGATAACGTGCTTGGCCGCTAGCATTTTCCTCGCAAGTTACCTTTTTACCGGCCTACGAATAATCGAAGTTTCTTTTTTCTCCAGAATCAAACGGGCCTGCAATTCGATCAATTGATTGTTTTACTGTGAAAGTTATGATGTAACAGGAACGTATTAACTCTACTTTTTCAATTTGGAACTTGAGAATTGAGATGTTAATA
>JBILGL010000243.1:0-6583 GCA_044351075.1 Isosphaeraceae bacterium
TGTAAGGCTCTTGCCCGGAGGAACATCCGGCTGACCAGATGCGCACGGGTGTGCCAGCGGCTTCACGAATGGCCTGCTGCAATTGCTCGGCCAGAAATGTGAAGTGGGCCGGCTCGCGGAAGAATGAGGTGTGGTTAACCGTGCTCAGGTCAACCAGAAGCTGCATTCCCGGGCCATTGGGATCAACACGTAAGACTTTATCAACAAAAGAGTAAAAGCTGGAAAAGCCCCGCTGCTGAAGCCTGGCGCGAAGCCTTGCCTGAAGCAGGCCCATGCGGTGCGTTTCGAGCGTGATGCCGATTTTCTGGCGAAGGAAAGCAACAACGGGCGCAAAATCTTCAACAGACCACGGTTCCGGTGTGTTTCCGGAAGCGGGTTGGGGCAGATTGCCACCTTGACCAGAATTGGGCCGGGAGTCACCCTGAGGCAATTTAGAAACCACCTCCGGCATGGGAGATATTCATGAGCGAAATAAAAACTCGATCGACGTCAAGCACGAGGAGGAAACTCTCTTGCCAGCGAATCAAACCACGCACATACGAAGATGCTTTGCCAAGCCCCATTGGAGGCGATGGCTGAATCGAATCGTTCGGAAATTCCAGAACGTCCGACACACGGTCAACAAGCAGGCCAGTTACCCGCACCTGCTCACCGACATTAGATTCTACCATGAGAACGCAGGGTGCACGAGAAATACTTGAATCAACTGGCAAACCGAATGGAATTCTGAGGTCCCAGACCGGTACGACGTGGCCCCTGAGATTCAGAACACCACGCAGACTATTGGGTGCGCCGGGAACGTGAGTTAAGGCACCCATGTCCAGAACCTCTTGTACACGAAGCACTTCCAGCGCGTAATGCTCGCCCCCCAGCTGAAAAATCACATAAGATTGCGACTTTTCCAGCTCGGTCTGTTTTTCGGGTGCGAGAACGGAGCCGGTTATGCGACCGGATGTCATCTGAGTCACATTTTCAAGCATCATGGCCGCCTCGACTCCCTCAAAATTGCTGCCTACTCAGGACTCGTTCGGATTTTGCGAATCAGAATCGCTCGAAATCGCTGTCGTCATCGAGATTTACGACAATTCCACCACCGCCGCCCTGAGCGGCCTGGCCGCCTGATGAACCGCCCCCGCCTGATTTGCCGGCATTGCCCCATTCATTTTCACTGGCAGCGGAACTGCTTCCACCACCTGAACTTGAGTGCTTGGTATAGCTGGAAGTGAAGCGGCGGTTGGCGGGCCGGAAATGAGATCTGGGCGATGAGCCGCCATAGGGTGTGGGCAAGGCAAGCGATTCGAATCCACCCTCAAGGCGGAAGAAGCTGACGAGCCGCTGAAGGGTGGCCGCCTGACCGGCGAGATCGCCAGAAGTCGCTGCCAATTCATGACTTGCAGCAGCATTCTGCTGCACTACCTCATCAAGCTGGCTGACGCCCAGATTGATTTCCTGAATGGCGTTTCGCTGCTCCTGGCTGGCGGCGGCGATTTCTTGAACAAGGCCCGATGTCTCGCGGATCATGGGCACGATGCGTTCGAGCAATTGACCAGCATTTTCGGCAACTTTGACAGATTTTGACGCCAATTCGCCAATCTGCTGAGCAGCCGTCTGGCTTGATTCGGCCAACTTTCGCACTTCGCCGGCGACCACCGCAAAGCCCTTACCGTGCACACCAGCGCGAGCGGCTTCAATCGCAGCGTTAAGTGCAAGCAGGTTGGTCTGATAGGCGATTTCTTCAACCACGGTGATTTTCTTGGCGATCTGTCGCATCGCCTCGACCGTTTCAAGCACAGCCGAACCGCCGCGTTCTGCCTGACTGCTTGCCTGGTTGGCTGTCTTGGCCGTCTGCTGGGCGTGCTGGGCATTACGTTCAACGGAATTATTGACGGAATGAAGACTTGAAGCAATTTCCTGAAGCGTGCCGGCTTGCTCGGTGGCCCCGGTGGAAAGCTGCTGGGCTGAGCTATTGAGCTCGTTACTTGCCGTGGATACTGAACTTGTGGCCTGACGAATTTCGCCCACCACCTGGCCCAGCTTGTGAATCACGCTATTGAGCTGGTCGGCGAGCAGCCCCAGTTCATCGCGGCTATCGACTCTGATATCAACATTCAAATCGCCGTCCTGAAGCTGACGCGTGACATCCATAATCGTGCGGAGTGGGCTGACAAACTGACGACCGAGCAGAACACCCAGCGTGACCGTTAAAATCAGGCAGAGCAGAAGTACGATCAGCGTGATGGACTGAATCGAGTAAATTGTTGCATAAGCTTCACTTAGGCGAACTGCTACAACGACAAGCTGTTTTTTTGATTCGCTGAGCGGATCGTCGGACTCGACTGGCCAGTAGCCAACAAGGATCGTGTCTGATTCTTCGCTAACCTCGCGTGCCCGCAAGACTACGCCGCCTTTGAAGGCGTCTTTAAAGAATTCCTTATAGTCAGACTGAGCGAGTTCTGTGAGGCTGTCGCCCTGTCGCTCAATGATCGACCAGCTTGAGCCTGAGGCGGACGAAGTGCCCTCAATTAAAAGGACTTGCGGACGTTTAATGCCATAGTCGCCAAGTTGTTGAGAAACTTCGGTGTAGGCTGTGGCAATTTGATTAGCCGTCGATCGACTGGCTGATGGTGCAGTCGGTGGCGAGTCGGCTGGCTTTAATATGCTGGGCGCAGATTTGCCAGTCGGGCTTTGCCGAACCACCCTTTCGATGGAGTGGGCGCCAGCCCGGGCTGTTTCCGTAAGCAGGAAGGCCTGATTACGCTTCAGCGTCCATGCTGTGTAAAATGTTACGCCAGCGACGATTACCGATGGAATAATCCCGAAGGCAACCAAGGCGGCTGAAATTTTTGTACGCAGCTTCATGCTCATGAAATCACCTCGGGCTGGGACATTGCCCGCGCCAAATCCGCTCGGACTTCCGCAGCACGGCTTTCACCCACGATGGATGAAAGATCAAGAATAAGAGAGACTTCGCCATCCCCCAGGATGGTTGCTCCCGAGAACCGTCGCAAATGACTCAGACCATCGCCAAGCGATTGGATCACCGCTTGAACCCGGCCCAGAAGTTTATCAACAGCCACCCCCACTCGCTGGCCGCCATGCCGTGTCAGCAAGATCTCCTGCCGTTTCGGGGTGGGAGAGATTGTTTCAAACATTTTTCGAAGGCTGACCAGCGGCACCAGCTCGTCTCGCACGGAGACGCACATTCGGCCGCTTGAAAGAGCCGGTCTGGTGCCACCCAGAGCCACGCATTCCTCAACCTGAGAAAGCGGAACGACATAGCGCTCATGAGCGACTTCGACCAGCAGGCCATCAATGAGGGCCAGAGTGAGCGGCAGACGGAACGTAAAGCATGTTCCACGGCCAGGTTCTGACTGGACAGAAACGCTGCCACGAAGAGCCCTTACGGCATCGCGAACGACATCCAGACCAACGCCTCGACCGGATAGCTCGTTGACGGTATCTCGTGTGGAAAAGCCTGGCTCGAAGATCAGGCTGATGACGCGGGGGTCGTCGGGGCTGGTGTTGGGGGCGATCAGGCCTCTGGAAATGCCTTTTTCAAGGATGCGAGCGCGATTCAGGCCGCGGCCGTCGTCTTCGATCTTCAAAGCCACGCGGTCGCCTTCGTGACCGGCCCACAGGACGACCTGTCCCTGGCGGGGCTTGCCCGCTGCCACACGCTCTTCCGGCGTTTCAAGGCCATGATCGACCGAATTGCGGATCAGGTGAATCATGGGCTCTGCCAAACGTTCAACGATCGTCCGGTCGAGCCGAGTTTCCTGGCCTTCAATGCGTAACTGTATCTCTTTACCAGACTTATCGGCCAGGTCACGCACCAGTCGGGGGAAGCGGCTGAAAAGCTCTTCAACCGGCACCATGCGGAGCTCAAGCGATTGATCTCGCACTTGCCGACAGACACGCTCAAGGCTTTCCAAAGCAAGGCGATAGGGCTCAGCGCCGTTGAGTTCTCGCAGGCCCTGAAGATTATCAGCCAGAACGGCCAATTCGCCTGCAAGCCCAACCAAGTCATCGAGTTGCGCAGCATCAACACGAATGCGTGGAGTTGCCGAGCTTTTTCCGACCACTGCCTGGCCTGATACCGCAGCGCGTGACGACGCGGATCGAACCACTTTCGAGAGCGCTTCGGCACCGGCTGGGTGCAGCATGGTCGGCGATGTGCCAAGGTTTGCACCATCGGGCTGTTTCTTCCCGACTAGGGCTCCCGTTTCCAGAATAGATTTCTCGATTTCCGAGGTTGTTCGGGTTGGTTCCTCAGGAGCTGCCGGCAAAAGTGTTACTGTCTGTGGTTTGGATGAAACAGCTTCGGCATCTTTGGAAGATGTCGTAAGTTCAGATTTTGTCTGACCTTCTTCCGGTAGAAGAGAGGTGCCTGCTTCGGGAGCAATCTCAGGCTTGCCATGAATGACGCTAATTTTTTCGAATTCGCTGCGTTTCCCGGAAACAGGCAATTCGCTGATCTCAATGCGGCAGTCTTCACCCACAAAGAGAAAAACGTCCTGTATGCGAGAGACAGGTTCATCGGTATGGAGTTCGATTTCCCAGGCGAGATAGTTAAGCTGGGGATCGATTGATTCGAGCGTCGGCACGTCGGTAGGATCGACGCGGAGAAAAGCCTCGCCGAGTTCGGAGAGCTCGTCGAGCACGCCGAGGGGGTTCATGCCCCGTTTAAAAACTTCGCGCCCGGGTGCGAAGCGAATGCGATAACCTTTTGGTTCATAATCGCCAGCAGGTTTTGATCCAGCTCCGGGATCGCGTGGGCCGGCGGGCGAATCTGCGTTTCGGGAGTTGGACGACTGATCCATCGGTGCCGCTTTGACGGCAGCAGATTCAGAGCGTTCCCGTTTTGATTTGGATTTGGACCGGTTGCGTTTCGACTTTGCCGGTTTTTTCTCTTCCGCGGCTGAATCCGCGTTTTGCTCGGCGGTCGATCCGGCGGCTACACCCGTGGGTGATTGGATGGGTGGTTGTGCTGTGGCTTGGTCGCTGTTGCTTGCCTGAATGACCTGAACGCGTTCGGAAGGTGGCTTTGAAAGATCTTCGAGTCGAGCGACGAGAGCGGCTGGGGGATTTTGGACATCGCCAGAGACGGCTGACTCAATAAGTGCATTAAGTTGGTCGCGTGACTCAAGTAAGGTGCTGATGCAGTCGGAGTCGGCCGGGATGATCTGCGAGCGGATTTTATCGAGAACCGTTTCGATTTTGTCGGTAAAGCCGGCCACATTCGAGAGGCCGACCATTGCGGCGGCACCCTTGATGGAATGGGCAGAGCGAAAAACTTTATCGACGAATGCACGATCGCCCTGGCGGCTTTCCAGCTCCATCAGGCCCTCTTCAAGGACCATGAGAAGCTCGCGAGCCTCTTCAAAGAACATTTCCAGGAAACGGTCGTCCACGCTCACCGGCAGGATTCCCCGTTGATGGGCCAAGGGCTCTGTTCCCAACACAATCCGTGATTGTTGGTTTGTCGAGCGATCAGACGGATGCCAAGGGCATCAGTAGATAGATCGGCAGACAGTGCCTCACATTCCGTTTTCGTAATTGTTGGGGTAGAGACTTCACGCAGAGTCAGGCCAACTTTTTTTGTTCAGCTTGCCTCGTCGTTAAATTCGTCAAGACTTACCTTGATTGTCGCTTTTTTTGATTCGCTTGTCGATGATCGAGCGATTGAATTTCTGACCGGATTGCTTCGAAAGACCGGAAAAGACGGGTTAAATTGATTTACCCTGACAACTCGATCGTTAAACATGAAGAATATGCACCGAAGCGATTATTTGTGACGGTCTTTTTAAAGATGAAAATAAATAGGGACCAGCATCATTTGGAAGGTTACCATCGGGAATTGCCAAATTGCGAAGAATAATTCGGTAATTAAATCTCTATAAATATTGAGATCTACTTAATTTTAAAATATTAAACATCTTGCATGGTTTCGAGAAGCAGTTGATATTATGTCGCAAAACGGTTAAATAAAGGTGGAAATCAAGTACATATTCTGGCCTGATTTGAGAATCATCATCGATTCTGTGATCTCAATTCCCGACATCCTGAAAGAGTAGCCTCATGAAACGCAAGGCGTTTACGCTTATCGAGCTATTAGTCGTCATCGCGATTATCGCGGTGCTCATCTCGCTGCTTTTACCGGCGGTGCAGTCAGCCCGCGAGGCGGCCCGGCGGATTCAGTGCGTTAATAATCTCAAGCAGATTAATCTGGCGCTTCATAACTATAACGACTCGTTTGGCAGTTATCCTTACGCTGGTGGGTTTATTGCTCAGGGCCACCTGGGCTGGGGCTGGCTGCCGATGGTGCTGCCGCAGCTTGAGCAGCGTGCCTTGTATAATGCGATCAATTTCATGGATAGTTGTGATTGCCAGTCGATGTCCACCGTGCGGAGCGTGGTAATCTCATCGTTTTTCTGCCCATCCGACCCCAATTCCAATGTGCTTTTGCGTGATCGTACAACACCACTGGCGCCATGTCTGGGCGGGGCGATGACGCGCGACAACACGGCCCAGAATCGTCAGTTCGGCATGATGTGCAACTATTCGGGCAGTTATGGCGATGGCT
>JBILGL010000015.1:0-20030 GCA_044351075.1 Isosphaeraceae bacterium
GGTTGATGGAGACGCTGCTAGGCGAGAAATTGCCGAAGCCACCAAAAAACGTGCCGCAGTTGCCCGAAAGCGAGCTTGACACTAACGGCCTTACGATGAGGCAAATTACGGAAAAGCATCGGGCGGATCCTGCCTGTTCTAAATGCCATGACCGTATAGATCCATTTGGTATGGCTCTTGAAGCGTTCGACCCGATTGGCCGGTTACGTCTGGCGGATTTGGGTGGCCGGCCGATTGATACTTCCGTCACATTGCCGGACGGCACTAAATTCAGCGGATTGGTTGGTTTGCGGGATTATCTTGTCAGCAGGCGACGGGCGGATTTTCAACGTCAGTTTGATCGAAAATTGTTGGGCTATGCGTTGGGCAGGGGGGTGATCGTTTCGGATGATCCGCTGCTGGAAGAGCTTAGCAAGCTTGCAGAGAAGCCAGCCGTGGGCGTTCATGCAACGATTCAGGCAATTGTTTCAAGCCGTCAGTTTCGCAATCAACGGGGGCTATCGTCAGAATTGACGTCGAATTGAAATCGGAAATTCAAAAAAAGCGATGATCGATCACTTTGGGGTCGATATGAAGTTAAATCCGAATGATGAAAAGTAAGGGAGAGCTGGCAGATGGCATCGCAATATGGCAACTTGGCTCGACGGTCGTTTTTGAAGGGCGTTGGTGTAACGATTGGCCTGCCCTGGCTGGAGTCGCTCAGGATCAAGGCGGTCGATTTCGCCCCCGGCTCGCTACGAAATCAGCCGCCAGTTCGATTTGCGGTACTTTTTTCAGGCAATGGATTTCACAGTCGGGAGTGGTGGGCCAAGGGCGAAGGCAAGGAGATGCAGCTTGGCCGTGTGCTTGAGTCGCTGGCTCCTTTCAAAACGAAATTAAATTTTCTGCAGGGCCTTTACAATGCGGAGGCCCTGAAAGGGAACATACATAGCTCGCAGACGGGAAATCTTCTTTCAGGGGCACCACTTGCGCCTGGTGGGGCGATTCGTTCAGGCATAAGCATCGACCAGATGCTTGCAAGGAAATATGGGCATCTGACAAAAATTCCTAGCCTTGTGCTCGGCTGTGAGCCTTCGATGGCTTCGGTGCATAAAAATTATTCGATGATTTACAGCTCCCACATCTCATGGAGCTCGCCCACAACCCCGACACCGCTCGAAGTTTATCCGGCTCTGGCCTTTGACAGACTTTTCAAAGATGATTCATCGGCCACCGATGCCAGTGTGCTCGACTCAGTACTGGCCGATGCAAATAGCCTGCGTGGGAAGGTCAGTCGCAATGATCAGATCAAGCTTGATGAGTATTTAAATTCAGTACGTGAAGTCGAGCAGCGGATTGAAAAAGCCGGTAAACGGCAGGAGCTTCAGGGCTGGCGACCGACGCTGGAGAAACCTGATCGCCCGCGGCCCAAAGATGGAGTGCCGCAGGATATCGGCGAACATATGCGACTGATGTGCGATATTCTCGTACTCGGATTTCAGACGGACACAACCCGCTTCTGTACGCTGAAGCTGAATAATGATCATTCTTCGCTTCGTTTTCCGAACCTTGGGGTGGATTATATGATCCACCATCTTCTCTCACATACGGATTCTGACGACTGGCTCAAGGTCAACCAGTTTTTCATTGAGCAGATGGCCTATATCGCCGGACGGCTCGATACGATTCAGGAAGGTGAAAAAACGGCACTTGATAATTCCGTCCTCCTTTATTGCTCAAGCATGCTTACTGGTGGGCACGATGCCACGAAGCTGCCTGTAGTACTTGTTGGTGGTGCTGGTGGGCAGCTTGCCGGTGGCCGTGTGCATAATCATCTGGGCAAGGAAAATCGAAAAATGTGCAGCATGTATTTGTCGCTTATGGATAAATATGGGCTGAAACTCGATTCTTTTGGCGATTCGAGCGAAAAACTGGCGAATTTCTGATTACTATCAGCTATCGCAGAAAAGGCCTTTTCAATCCCTATGCCCGAAGATGATTTTCTGAGTGACTTGAGTGCCTGGGCCAAGGCAAATCTCTGGCAGCCGCTGGAAGGCGAGACTTTCAGCCAGCCGCCGCTAGAGGTCCTTACCTATGCGGCAAAGCCAATCAGGCTCAGCCGATTGCCACTTTTTGGCCGGGGGCTGGCTGTGGTGGCTGTTACACGCCATCCGGTTGATCTCAAGTCTGATACGCAGGGGCTGAAGTCATGGGCTCAGCGGCTTGCCAAGGCAGTCAATGGCCAGTATCCACCTTGGAAAAAGCTTCGCCCTGGCGCGGTTTTGCTGATTGCCGTTCAGCTCACGCCCGAGCCTATTCGGGGCGAGGATGAAGAGAAATTGAAGCCAGTACTGGGCTTGTGGACGGGCACGCGTGTCGTTCCTGCTGGCATTTTGCGTATCAATCTTGGCCAGCAGGCGATGGCCAGTGTGCTGGCGGAAGGATTGCCGCGAGATCTTCCGGAAGTCGGCAATCTGGTGGACAACTGGGGCATGAAATTCAGCCGCTTCTTGCCCATGTGGTCGGAGACGGAAAATCTTTAGAGATTAATTGAAGGTGATTATCTAAGAAGCCTGATCAGCCAGGTTTTCGCCAGCGGAAACCGTCTCGAATGAGAAGTTGCTCAGCGTCGGCCGGGCCCCAGGTTCCGGCAGCATAATGCAATGGCTGAATCTGCTGATTCTGCCATGTATCCATGATATTGGTGACAAATTTCCAGGAATTCAGCACGAAGTCGATGCGTGTGAAGAGCGACTGGTCGCCGAGAATTACGTCGAGTAATAGTCGTTCATAGGCTTCTGGTGGCGGTGCGGCGAATGTGCCGGAGTAACCAAAATCCATGTGTACTTCCTGCAGTCGCCGGCGCGAGCCGGGCACCTTGGCCTGAAAGAAGAGGCTGGCACCTTCGTCGGGCTGGATGCGCAGGATCAGCTGGTTTGCTCCTTGATCGCCATGGATATTTTGTGCTTCGTAAAGGGCGGCGGGGGGGCGGCGAAACTGGATGGCGATCTCTGTTGTTCGTTTCGGCAGCCGCTTCCCTGTGCGAAGATAGATTGGCACGCCGGCCCATCGCCAGTTTTCAAGAGTCAGCCGCATTGCCATATAGGTTTCAGTTGAAGAATCGGCAGGCACGTTGCGTTCGGCTGTATAACCGGGCACTTCCTCGCCGTTAACAACACCTGCAGAATAGTGCCCACGGACGACATTTTTAAGTACGTCTTCAGGAGTCCATTTAGGCAGGGCCTGAAGCACCTTGACCATCTCATTTCGCAGCGAATCGGCGGAAAGATCGCCGGGTGGCTCCATGCAGATCATGCCCAGAAGCTGCATCATGTGGTTCTGGACCATGTCTCGAATGGCACCAGCCTGGTCATAAAATGCACCTCGGCCACCTGACATGCCAACTGTTTCAGCTACAAGGAACTGAATAGAGGCAACATGGGCCCGATTCCAGATCGACTCAAAAACGGTGTTACCGAATCGCAGGGCCAGAATGTTCTGGACGGTCTCTTTACCGAGGTAATGATCGATACGGTACGTTTGCGACTCAGTCAGCCATTTTGAAAGATCTTCGTGCAGCTTGATAGCCGAGTCGGTGTCGTTACCGAAAGGCTTTTCAACGACTACACGAGACCACGGGCCGCTGGAAGATGGGCTGTAAATCAAGCCTGATTTGCCAAGGTTTTCCACAATCTGGCTGAAAAATTCGGGGGCAGTAGCCAGGTAGAAAAGCCGATTGCCTTTTGTACCGCACTCGGCGTCGATCTGGTCGAGCCGCGTCTTGAGTCGTTGGTAGCTTTCGATGTCGTCGAATTTGCCTTCACTAATAAAAAGATGTCGGGCAAATTCTGGCCAGTGGCCGGAGATCATCGAGTGGCTTGCGATGGAAGAAGCCATTTCTTCGCGGAATTTTTCGTCCGTCCAATCGCGCCTGGCGAAGCCAACCACAGCATATTGTGGTGCAAGCTGGCCGGAATTTGCCAGGTTACAGAGGGCAGGCAGTAATTTACGATGCGTAAGGTCGCCGGTGGCACCAAAAAGAACGATGGCACAGGGTTCGGCAACTCGGCTTGGCAAAATACTCGAAGCTACGCTTGGTACAACTGCATTATTCTCTGCCATTGCCATTTGGCTCGCTTTTTTCTGAGAACCTGGTTAAGTGACTTTCTATAGTTTCAATCTGGCTGTTTGCATTTGAAATGTTATAGAGGTCAACCCAAAAGGCCATAGGCATCAAGGCTGGCAATCAGCTTGCTGCGGTGTTTTTCATCAAGTGGAACCAGTGGCATGCGCAAGGTACCATTGGTCCGGCCCAGAATTTCCATCGCTGTTTTGATGGGGACGGGATTGGGGGCAAGGCTAAGCAAGTCCTTACAAAGACCAAAGAGTTTTAAATGCCATTCTCTGGCAAGTGTCAGATTTACAGAATTGAAAGCGGCCAGCATGGCCATCACGTCTTTGGGAACAATATTTCCTACCACAGAAACAACGCCTTCGCCGCCCACAGAGAGGTAAGGAATAGTCAGGCTGTCGTCGCCTGAAAGCACTGTCAGGTTTGTGCGGAGAACGAGTTCGCTCGTTTGGTCCAGCGATCCAGCTGCTTCTTTAATAGCAACGATATTATCCAGCTTTGACAATCGTTCAACCGTCTCAGGCTCGATGTTTCGACCGGTTCGGGCCGGTATATTGTAAAGCACCAGCGGGATTTCGCACGAATCGGCAATGGCGGCGAAGTGGGCGTAGAGTCCGTCCTGGCTCGGTCGATTGTAATAAGGTGATACCTGAAGAGAACCATCGGCCCCGACTCGCTTAGCAAATTTTGTCAGGCGGATGGCTTCAGTTGTGGCATTTGAACCGGTGCCAGCCATGACCTTCAACCGGCCGGCCGCTGTTTCAACAACTGTTGCGATAACTTTTTCGTGCTCGTCGTGGGAAAGCGTAGGTGACTCGCCTGTGGTGCCTACAGGAGCCAGGATCGGAGTGCCCTGCTCAATGTGCCATTCAACAAGCGATTTTAGGGCAGGGTAGTCCACTTCGCCCGAATTGTCGAACGGAGTAATCAGGGCAACGGTCAATCCGGCGAATTGTTGGCCTTTGGTCGGCATATTCTTCTGGCTCAGGCGGTTAGGGCTTGTCAGGCCATCTTGTCAGCTTGGAAATGGAAACCGGAATGGAATTATCGCGAATTTCAGGGGAGATGTCGAGAAGCATGGGCATTAACGATCAGCGATTTCATTTCGGCAACAGCCTCGCGAAGGCCGACGAATACCGCACGAGAGATGATGGAGTGGCCGATATTCAGCTCTTCCATGTGAGCGATGGCCGCCACTGGTGTAACATTCAGATAATTCAAACCATGGCCGCAATGCAGGTGAAGGCCCTGGGCTACCGCTTCGCTTGAGGCCTTTTTCATGGCACCCAGTTCTTTTTCAATCGCCTGACTGCCTCGAGCTTCGGCGTATTTGCCAGTGTGCAGTTCTATGGCATCGGCCCCCAGTTCATGGCAGAGTGCCACCTGGGCGGGGTCTGGGTCGATAAACATGCTGACGGGCACACCGAGATCATGGCAAAAGCTGATGGCGGATTTCACGGCCTCACGATGGCGAATCACGTCCAGCCCACCTTCGGTTGTCAGTTCCTCACGTTTTTCCGGGACGAAGGTGACATAGTCTGGCCGATACTCACGAATACGGTCAAGAATTTCGCCTGTAATTGCGGCTTCCAGATTAAGACGTGTCTGCACGGTTTCGCGCAGGATATGTAAGTCTCTGTCCTGTATGTGCCTGCGGTCTTCTCGAAGATGAATTGTGATCAGGTCGGCCCCACCCAATTCGGCCAATGCTGCCGCTGTAACGGGATCAGGCTCGCTGCCGCGGCGAGCTTGTCTCAAAGTCGCTACATGGTCAATATTTACGCCAAGCCGAGGAACCATCGCCGCCCCCACTGTATTCAAATTCAACCGGGCTCTTTATGCCAGTGTTTCATATTAATATTAACAAATTCAGTAACTGGCATGCAGAGATTGTTGAGCTGTAGGAGGATAGTGTCAGGATTTGCCAGTGTGGCGAAGCAACCAATTTTTCAGGTCGATGGCATACTGTGTAACCACTGGCTCAGGCTCAAATTCAAGCGTGTGATGGGCGCCAGGATAGTCAATCAGCGATTTTTCGAGTGATGGTAGACTGCTAATGTAAGTTATTATTTTTTTATTGTTTACAATTCGGTCCGCCCCGGCGGTCTGGAGCAGTATCGGAAGCGACAACGATTTTTTGATTCGGCGGAGTCGTAAGTCAAGGATTCGACTAACGATAAAAAACCTGGCAGTGGCCTGGTGCAGCGTGACCGGGTCGGTTTCTATGAATGTCTGCCAATGGGGCTGGCTGGTGAAGAGAGAGGCATCTGCCAAAGGGATGTCAAAGCGTTTTTTGGGGCAGAGCAGGGCGGACACGGCGATTTTGAACTGGGTGATTACCGGAGGACGGACACTGGCGAAGAGACCTGGTGCGATAAGAGCCAATCCGGCAAAAGTTTCGGGTAATTTTGAAACGGCGATTGCGGCCAGTTTACCGCCCCAACTGATGCCACCAAGGAAGGGTAATTGTGGATTATCAGATCGAAGATTCCAGGCGACGTTAATTTCAGACAGATCATCAATTAATCGATGCGTGCTGGCTGCGTGACCACGATCAATTGGGTTGGCTCCTGATCCGCGGCGATCGGGCATTAATACTTCAATACCATGTTGAACAAGGTTTTCTGCAAGGTGTGCATACCATCCGGCGTGGGACTGGATACCATGCAGAATCATGATTCGACAGAGTGCCGGTGTGGTAGATGGCTGCCAATGATGACAACTTATTGAGTAGCCATCCGATACCTGAATCGACCACTGTTGGCGGTGGAAGTCGTTCATGGTGGCCTAGTTGTAACGGAGTGTATGGCGGTTGACGGTCATCGCGTCGAGTTTTTCGCGGTTAATTTCGATACCCAGACCGGGGCTGTCAATTGGCTGTGCCAATCCACCGTAACCAAATGTAATATCAGGAGTTGTGAAGCGATCGGTGAGCACATGGCGATCGTATGAACCTTCGATAAAGGCAAGGTTTCGAACTCGGCTGGCAAAAGCGCGACCTGCGGCGGAGAGTATGGGCGATTCGCCGGGATGGCAGCCGAGGCCGTAGCGTCTGCCGGCCTGAGTGGCCATGGCGACCAGACGAAGGCTTGGCAGGAGGCCGCCACACTTGGAGAGTCGGATATTGAAAATTTCGCCGAAGCCGCCGCGTATCGCATTTTCGGCGTCAACGGGGCCACAAAGTGATTCATCAAGTATCACAGGTACTGGGACATGGTATTCAGGGTTGGCGAGCAGGTGTATCTGTTCGTGAGGCACAGGTTGTTCATAAGCTGAAGGTTGGCTGAAAGATAGCTTCTCAGCCCAGCCTTTGAATTCAGCAGGCGACCAGGCTTCGTTGGCGTCGAGACGTATTTCGCAACGGCGGCCGAGGCGGCGACGAATGCGCTTGAGGCGGGCGGCGTCGTCCTGACCGGTTACACCCACTTTGACCTTTACTTGTCGGAATCCCCAGATCCACATTTTGGTGGCTGAGATTCGTTCTTTCATTGGTGTTTCAGCGGTGATGGCACCTGAATAGCGGACAGGCAATGATGGGCCGTGTTGTAGCTGGCTGGCGAATGGAACCAGCGGAATGGTTTCGCTGAGACTGACGCCAAAATATTGGCAACAGGCATCGAGCATGGCGATTTCAACAGCGCAGCGGGCGGCATTCACTCCGATTTTTCGATCATCGCCTGGAGGTGGGGCAGGTGCCCATTCGCAGAGTCTTGTGACGATGTCTGTCAGGCTACTAATTGATTCTAATATTTCAGGGTGTTGCCACTTGCTTGCAATTTCGAAGGCTGAGTCGATGGTTTCGCCAGTCACATATTCGCGTGGAACGCCTTCACCGTATCCGATTTCGCCGGAATCAAGATGTACTTCGACCATCAGGCTGTCGCTGGAAG
Source organism: Isosphaeraceae bacterium (assembly GCA_044351075.1). GTDB lineage: Bacteria > Planctomycetota > Planctomycetia > Isosphaerales > Isosphaeraceae > QWQI01. The sequence continues at coordinate 8,002 of JBILGL010000015.1, forward strand.
CCCGAACGTGGGAAGCGTGTTTGATCTTTTTTTTCAGGTTGAGACGAACGTGTCGAATCTCAACCCGGGCTATCGCCGGCATGGTCGAATCCTGCTGAAAAGGACTGAATTTAACCAGTGCTCCCAGATTGCCAGAGCAGTCGAAGCCCTGCGGCAAGCACGATCAGATTCATTGCCATATTGAAGATATACCCCAGAAAACCGCCGATCGTGAAATACCGCAAAATAAAATCAGCAAACAGCATCAGCATAATCATTACCAATAGACTTCCGGAAACGAAAGAAAGTACCAAAATCAAACCCTGAAGGGGGTATCCAGCCGAAAGGCCTAGCAGCAACAGGCCAATGGCCTCCCAGCATGGCACCATTCCGGCAACCATTCCTAATCGAAACGAATTGGGCGTAGTGGATGATTGATTTGCCTTATTCATTTTTGCTTCTGTGGACTTATCGGCGAAGAGTCTGCCAAGCCGCTCGGCTGCCGGGCAGGCGATCAGAAGAGCGGCCATTAACCTCAAGGAATTGGAAAGCTGGGTGGTTGCTGTAACCGGGAAAAACAAGGCTAGTACCGCCATTAGAAAAAGCACCATGAAATGACTCAAAGCCCAGCCGGTAATAACTCTAAATGACTCGTATATGCCTTTGGTTCTGAGCATCGCAGATGCCATCAGCCAACTTTTACCATGCCCTGGCTGAAGCGTGTGCCAGAGCCCCAGAAGAAAGGCGCCGATGATTGTAAATCTTGTATAGTCATTGGAATTAGCAATAATATCAGATTTGGTTTCTGTCGGAAAGTTCGGAGGATCATTACCATTCCAGCTCAATTCACCCTGCCACGAGGTGGTTTGTTTCTGAGCCTTTTCATCGAGCATCCAGATGGGCTCATAGGCTTTGTTTTTCGCCACTTCCGGATAATTAGCGAAGCTGTTCATTGACACACCGCCAGCCGACTTTACACCCAACCGGCTAAGGCCATCGCTTGATTGATAATTCTGGTCAGCGAATTTCCAATTGCCTTTCAGAGGTAACCCGATTTCATATGTAAACTCATAAACCGTATGTTGTTCGCGGATGCGTTCGATACTTACGGTTTTCCAGTCGTTGAGCGAGAGCTGATCTGGCCCAGTGAGCCGAAAGGCCTGCGGCAGCAGCTCGGCGACCAGTTTTCCGTATGCGTTGAGCCATTCTTCCGGGTCGGGTGGCAAGGCTCCCGGCCTTAGCCGGCGCAAGTCAGCGGCAATCGTCGTGTCATCAAGCTCAAGAGAATATTCAAGTCGCAATCGAGCTGGTTCGAAGGTGAGCTGAATTGTGCGATCGACGCGCTGTTTCGGGATGTCGTGTGCGTCAAGCTGATGAATCAATGAAAGAACAAAAATGAAAGCAATAGCTGCTGAAACCAGAAAAGATTGCATCAGGCATAGAATTTTTCGAAAATACGGTTCACCGCCCTAATAGCCAGCGTCTCCTCCACAGGCTTGCCCAGTACACAGTAAATCTGAGCTTTAAGGGCACGCCTCAGGAGCCACTCATTTTGATCGCGGGCAATCAAAATAGTCGGCACCCACAGACCGCGGATACGCTGTGCCATTTCAACGGTTTCTAGTCCATTGAGGCGAGGTAGTTGCATTTCAAAAACAGCAACGTGAATTTTTACCTGCCCAGCAAGGCTAAGTGCTTCTTCGCCACTTTCAGCCAAAATTGTGCGAAAACCAAATGGTTCAAAGACTTCCCGCAGACTCTCACGAGAGCCTTCATCTTCATCCGTGATCAGGATCGTTTTTGGATCTGAATTCGCCATTGCCGACATCGTGAAACATCGGTTGTGATAATCTGACTACACTCTATTAGAATTGAAAGCAAAAGCTGCGCCAAGTTTAATTTTTCGCGAAAGTCGTTCACATATTTTTCTCTTACAGGCAATCAGCCCTTAACTAAAAGGCCAAAACGGCTCAGATTTTGGCATGGCAAGTTGCCTGAGGTCATTCCATAAACTGCCAAATTGACGGAGTCAGGTTGACGATTCAGGCAATTATTTGACTGTTGTTTCTTCTTTGCCCCGGGCAATTTTGCTCAACAGGTTTGTCTTGCTACCCCATCGGGCGTTCGGATCAAAAGCGTCGGCCGTCAGAAGATCTGCCTGATTGAGCTGAAAATTGCGAAATTCGTAGTGTTCCAGCAATCCGCCTGAAGCGTCAGTGGCATGGATCGTCAGCGGCAGTCCGGTTGCCTTGTCAAGATCGACAACCCAGGTTTCATTGGAAACTGTGATGTGAGTAATGCGGATCTGTTCGCCCAGATGTGGATCAGTAACTTTCTGAACGCTCAGTTTTCCAGCATCAGCGGCACCGGTTTTCTGCTTTTCGAGCGTTTCAATCAAGCGTTGGACGACCGAGTCTATGCCGGCTTCGCTAATTGGGTGTCGGCTCTTGGCTCTTACCAGTGGGCTGTCGGGCGACATGGTCATCCGTGGAATCAGGCCTTTTGGCATCCGAATTTGTATCATCCCGCCAGTTTCATTTGGCGAGAAAATGACTTCACGACCCGCTTCCTTACCATTTGCCCATTCCATTCGCACCGCGAAGGGCTCGCGTCGAGCGGATAGAAGGAAATTGTCGGCTGGCAACGTCTTGCCATTAAGAGTTTCCTGATTGCTCACCTGTACTTTGTAATTCACAGTCTGAGATAGCGTTACGCTTGTTCGCTTAAGTGCCGAATCAAGTGCGGCCAGCGGTGAATTGCCGCCAGTTTTTGTCACGCCCGAACTGATAACACCCGGCTCGTTGGAAGGAGCCAGGGCCCCGGTTCCGTTCGAATTGCCAGGAGCCACCGCTGGACTTGGATTTGCCTGCGGTGGCGGCATTGTAAGCAAAGGTGATTTTTCTTCAGCAGGAGCGGCAGGTGGAGCATCACTACCGGGAATACTCAGCGAAATCACTGGCTTTGATTCAGCAACACGCGGCTGACTACTGGCGGCGAATGGCGACCCACCTGTTGCTGGTTGATTATTGCTGGTTGATTTTGGCAACTCTCGCGGCGGTGGGAATGGATCAGTTGATTTTGGAAGTTCTGCTGGCGGCGGCAGCGATGCGGGTGGCGGTAGCAGAGTGTCAATCGGAGGAACTTTTGGCTGATCCCCGGCCGGTTTGGCTGCTGGTTTATCCAGAACAGGTGCCGGGGTGTTCGATGCCGCCTTTGGCAATTCATTTGCTGGCTTGACCGCTGGAGCAGTCGCCGCCGGTGGGGCGGTCGGTGTAGTAACAGGTGGTTTGGATGTCGCAGGTGGTAGTTCAACTGGAGCAGGATTGATCGGTGCAGCCTCGGCAGATGGCGGCGGCAGCGTGTTGGCCGGTGGCACGACGGGCTGAACTGGCAAGGGATTAACTGGCGGCATCGGAGATTCATTAATCAAAGGAGGCGAGTCGGGCAACGGCTGGCTGGTTGTTGCGAATGGAGATTGGGCTGGGAAGCTCGTCGAAGATTGCTGCTGAGCCATGGGCGCCATTAAAACCGGGCTACTCTGAGGGCTCACACTGGCCAAGCCTGGCTGTTGATTGGCCGTAGCGGGATATGTTCCAAAAACCGGGGCATGCTTGTGCCGCTTATTCCATTTGGCACAACCCTGGCTTGTGAATAAAGATGTGGTGACACTCGCGCACGCCACGAAATGAACCAGCGTTCTGGTTCGGTGCGAGGATCGATTCACGACTGATTCCCTTCGCTCGGTCTGATCACGCCCAATTTTTCGATCTTCAGGCCTGATTCCTGGCCAGGGGCTGTGATAGTGACCTCGCGCACCGTCCTGGTGGGCGAAGACGCGCAAATTTTGCTCTTTTTCAGGATTATGACAAGGCCATTTTACTGACCGTTAATCGCGTCAATCCGCTCAAAATGGTCAATCGCCTTTAAATCCGGTAGCAGGCACGGTTGTTTGTATTGTTCGACCGTACCGCCGCTTCGGCTGAGACGATATTCCTTGTATTTTGCCCACGATCCGTCAACTATACGGATTATCCGGGTTTTGCCGAGTCTTTGAGTTTCCAGCCGGTTGGTAAATTCATCGTTCAGTTCACCCAACCGCCGATCAACTTCTTCTGCTAGTCGATCCATCAAAACTGGCGGGTCATCAGCCGCCAAATCACCTTCTTCGATTAATAACACGTATTTAGGCGGCTCGCCCCAGACTGGTAAGAGAATATATGACTTCAACCTGAGCCCCAGCGATTTCTGTGCAGCCGTTACAGCTGAGACTACCTGATGTTCCGACAGCTTCTCGCCAGTCACGCTGCTGAAATGTGCCCCTTTGTTAAGAAACTCAAGCAGCGGGGCTCGCCCCTCAAAACCGCGGCATCGAACCATGTCGTGAATGTTATAACGATAGAGCCCGCCGGGCGTGGTGAGCAAAATGAAATAATCCTGACCCTCTTTTAACTCGTGTGGCAAAAGAGTTTGTGGTTGAGGTTTGTCGATCTCACCAGCCGGGATAAACTCAAAAATATTGTGCCTGATATCGAGTACGCCAGCCGGAGTGCCATCGCTGATCGGGATCGTCATTCGTCCTTCGGATGCTATCAGACCAACATCCCGAACCGGCACGTTGCCAAAATATTCGGGATAAGCATTCAGATAGCTGCCCATCGTTCCGCCTGTCCAGTTAGCCAGCAGGCAAAGATTTGGCCAATAATCTTTTGGAAGTAAACGGCCGGTTTTTTCGACAATCTTTTCGAGATTGCGGGCGGCTGCACGATGTGGGATGCGCCATCGCCAGCGAAAAGACTTGAGGATGTCGTCAGGTATGCCCCATTTCGGGTCGATTGTGCCTTGATAGATATCGCGAATGAGCGTTTGTTTTTCGCGGTCGCCCAGACGCACGATGGACAAGATAGTTGATGGGTTAGCAGCGATCAGGCAGCCGAGCTCGCGATAAGCTGACATCCGCATGGCCACGTAATACTTAGCTTCAATTGACTTGATCCGGGCCGCTTCGGGAGGAAGGCAGTAAGTGATCCGCACCAGTGGGCTTTGCATGGAAGAGGTAAGGCCGGTAATTGCACCACACGGAATGCCTGACGATGTAAAGCTTTCCCGCCAGTCGCTGGCCATTTGCAGAATCGGCCGCATGCCCCATTTGAGCATGTCATAGTGATCTGTGAATGCCTTGATGCCCCAAATCAGCCAGCCTTCGCGGTAATTTTGCACACTTTGCAGCGTAACGGGAATAGTTTTTGGGGTTTTGGTGGTTCCCGAAGTCATCGCAAACATCAATATTTTTGTGTCGGCGGCGAAGAGTGCCTCAACATTGCCTTGGCGGACCTGAGCCAGGTAGGGTTCGAAGTCGTCGTATTGGGCAATCGGCAGGCGGCGACGATAGTCGTCGTAACTTTTGATTTCGCTGAAACCGAAATCTCGCCCGAACTGGCTTGTTTCATTCCTTTTGACCTGCTCAAGCAGTAACTTTTCCTGCACTTCTGGGGTTTGTTTTGTCAGGCCGATGAATTCGTCAAAAAGTCGCTGGGAACGGGCGATCAGCGGCAGACCGGCCACTTTGCGGACGATGTCGTAAGTGAACTTGGCTGCCTTGATCATGTCTATGCTTTCAATATTATGCTCATAAAACGACTCGACTATTTGGCCGTGGAGTCCACTGCTGAAGTATCACGCGCAGATTGCCAGTGGTCAAACCGGACCAGAAGAACAGCAAGATCCACTTTTGGAGTGGATCTTAAACGACGGTTGACTTAAATTTATCAGTTTGATGATTTCAAATCGGAAATTGAAATTGTCATGGATAGTACGGCTGATTGGCCGGGCTCGAGAGTGCGCAGGCCGCCGTCAATTCCTCGAGCTGCAAGATTAATTGCGTCTGTTACCTGAGTGTATGGCTCAATTGCAAGGGCATGATTGTTCCAGCCAGGTGTAAAAACGACAAGCTCGCGGAATTGCCGATCGGTTGTTAATTGAATTGCAACAGATGAATTGAAATCGGCCAGTCGGCAAACGGTTTTTCCGTCCGCATCGTGGCCCAGGTCTGTCAGTACATCGTCTGCTTTCAGCTCAGCAAGGTTGCGGCCGTTGCGTAAGTCAAGCTCTGCTGGTAAAGATACTTTATCACCTGTCGGAATGAAATTCGCCAGTTGCCACTTGCGTGAGGCGGGTATTGTTATTGATGTCTTTATTGATGAGCCTTCTGGTGTCAGTGGTAAATTGAAATAGGTATGATAACCCAGACCCCAGGGCATTGTTTTATTGTCGGGATTATTGACCAGTGCCGATACGATCAGCTGGTCGTTTTTAAGTGTATATGTCACTTCAATAGCAGCGTCTGTCGGCCAGTGTGTGAGATGTTCCGGCGCATCTTTTGATATTTGAAACGCCGCTGTGATGCTCGCCTGATCTGCGGTTGCATTTGTTCTCAAGACCCTCCAGGCGGCTTTGTGGGCATAGCCATGTATGGCATGAGCCCCATTGCCTGCAGGTGTGTGATATGCTTTGCCATTCCAATTGTATTTGCCTTGATCGATCCGATTAGGAAATGGAAATAGGATAGGATTACCATAACGCGAAGGGCCGGCTTTCATCTCTTCCATCGTCTTGGGCTCAACCAGCACCGGCATCAATTTGCCTTCAGACGGCAAATGCAAAGAGTAGAGATTAAAACCTAAATCAGGAGCGACTTTAGCTGAGGCTTTTGTATCGTTATCTGCCAGTTCATAAATATCATAACCGCTGGATTGCAATTTTCTGATTTCAAATGACATCAGTCAGTTCCTCAAGGTGCTATCTTTTGGCGGGTCGCCATCTTTTCTGTTGAGTTGATTCGCTGCTATTGGTCATAATGTTGACTTCAATCCTTGGGAAGATCAAGAGTGGCTGTGAAGGAAATAAGCAGGAGAAGCCGATGCTGGCAGTGAGCGATACTATTTTACAGGAATTTGTCACCGCAATTTTCGTTGCTGCCGGAGTGCCCAAAGCGGCCTCTTCAATCGTGGCTCGGAGTCTTGTGGACGCCAATCTTTGCGGGCACGATTCGCACGGTGTTCTGCGGATTCCGCAATATATTGACTTCATTCGTACCGGAGCATATAACCCTTTTGCCGAACTTTCGATTGAGTCAGATCAGGGGGCTGTAGTGGTGGCCGATGGCGGCTGGGGTATGGGGCAGGTGCAATCGCACAAACTTCTGGACTTAATCATTCCCCGTGCCCGACAATTTGGCCTGGCCTCAGGTGCTGGCCGGAATTTCGGGCATATCGGCCGGTTGGGCGAATATGCAGAACGTGTGGCTGCCGAAGGTATGATTCTGCTGGCCACTGTAAATAACTGCGGAGCAGGGCAGCGTGTGGCACCACCGGGTGGCACCGAGCCAAGGCTTGGTACAAATCCGCTGTGTGTGGGCGTACCAACGGGCCGCGAACCGGTAGTGCTAGACTTTGGTACAAGTGTCGTGGCTGAAGGCAAGGTGCGTTCTTATTTTCTCAATAATCGCAAGCCAGTTCCCGAGGGCTGGCTGCTGGACCCTTCCGGCGAACCGACAATCGATAGCTCTGTGCTTTACGAAAAGCCGCTTGGCAGTATTTTGCCGATGGGCGGGGCCCAGGCTTACAAAGGTTTTGGTTTGGCTTTTGTGCTTGATATTCTGGCCGGGGGCCTGACTGGTGGCAAATCAGCGTATGAAGGTGCTCCGCCGGCCAAGGGAAATAATGTCTTTTTCCTGATCCTTCAGCCCACGTTTTTTGCCGGTGCGGATCATCTGCTTTCGGAAGCCTTTGGCCTCGCCGATTACGTGCGCAGCAGCAAGCGTCGAGAGGGAGTGGAAAGTATCACGCTGCCGGGCGATCCAGAGCTTGCCAACCGCGCCAACCGGCGTGCAAATGGCATTCCAATGGAAGAAGCACATTGGGCGAAACTTGCAGAATTGGCGGTTTCACTTGGTGTAAATGTGCCGGAAGTGTGATTAATTCTATCTCCTGATCACCGAGGAATCGGAAATCGTGGCTTCCATGCTGAGTGGTTCGTCATTTGGTTTATCAGGTGGCTTGACATTCGGAATGTCAATCGTGAATGTGGTGCCCGTGCCGATCTCACTTTTCACAGTGATTTGACCGCCATGTTCACGCACGATTTTATCGCTGACAGGCAGGCCAAGGCCAGTGCCCTTTGATCCTTTACTCGATGAAAAAAGCTCAAATAGCCCAGCCAGATCTTCTTCTGTAATTCCCTGACCATTGTCAATAATACTAATTGTCAGATGATCTGTTTCGCTATTATAACCGGTTTCCACACGGATCAGGCCAGCTTCTTTGCCTGAAAGGGCGTCTATCGCGTTTGTGATCAGGTTCAGTACGGCCCTGTGAATGCCTTCCTCGTCAAGCCAGCAGACAAGATCTTGCGGTATATTGCTGACTTCAATACAAATTCCCTGGCTTTCTGCCCTTGGACGCATCAGATCAACAAGGTCGTTGATCAAATAGTCGATATGAACGTCCTGCCTGAGAGGCTCCCGGACTTTGGCGTAGGAGAGCATGTCAAGAACGAGATCATAAACACGCCCTAAATTACGTTCCAAAATCTGCTGGCCTCGTCTGGTCAGTTTCATGTCGTTAGAATCAAGTCCGGTTTGGATCAGCGAACTGCCGCCTTTGAGGCCCTGAAGTACATTTTTGACATGGTGTGATACAATTGTAATAGTCTGTCCAATTGCTGCCAGTCGTTCGGCATCCAGCTTATCCTGATAAAGATTGGTGTTTTCCAGTGCCAAACCGGCCTGATCACCGATGGCAACCATCAAAGCCAGATGATCGTCGGTGAATTTTCGTTGCGGCTGGGAGCCGCCATCGCTTGAGGAATGAAGAGTCTGGTGGTCGGCGTAGATGACTCCGAGCATGGAGTGGCGGCCTTGCAGAGGCACGCAGATGGCTTCGCGTATGCCGAACTGTACAACTGATGGTGCGGCAGAGAAGCGGCTATCGGAAAGAGTGTCCATGCAGATGACACCCTGCTTTTGCTGCAGAACGTGTTCTACGATAGTCTGAGATACATGGATTTGTTCGTCGTGACGGGCCGGGCCACGGCAGCGAAAGGCTTTCGGTTCGATGTTGCCGCGTGGGCTGACTAGCAGAATTGCGCCGCGGTCTGCCCCAATGGCGTCAAAAACGAGTTCCAGGATTCGTGGCAGAAGTTCGTCAGCGTTTGTGATCAGGCTGATTTCTCGCGTTGCCTGATACATCACGTCAAGGCTAGCGAGCCTTTCCTGAAGCCAGTGGGGCGGTGAGCCTCCGCCAAACAGCGGGGCCACATCACTAAACGCCGGCAGAGCTTGAAGAATAGCCGATCGATCTTCGCCATCTTCAGAAGAGATAAGACGAACGCCTTCAAGAGAACCGGCGGGGCCGTGTACTGTCGCGTCATCCTGAAAAAGCAGTACTGTCTGGCCGATTCCGATTCGGTCGCCGCGTCGCAGATAGACATCCTTCACCGGCTGGTTGTTTATGCTTGTGCCATTGGATGAGCCGAGATCAATCAGTCGAAAGCGTGTTCCTTCGCGTCGTAACTCAATGTGCCGCCTTGAGATCTCAACATCTCTCAGGCAAATCGAACAGCTGGCTTCGCGGCCGATGGTCGAAATCGCTTTGTTGATTTCAATCCGTTGACCGATGTTTTCACCCTGCAGAATAATCAGTTGAGCCACTGGTAAATCCTTGTTCTGCTGGTGAATTGGTTTTGCCTGCCAGGCTGCCGTTTGACAGTTCCCTGTCTCGATTGCTTCAAAACAATCGAATAAGTCAAATATAAATTACATGGTGAAGTTTCTCCAGAGTATCGTTTCTCATCATCCGATTGTACCAAGCGACCCAACCAAGCTTTGGAAAAACTTCTATTGAAGTTTCTGTCGGGTAACGACGCGGAATTGTTTGGGGTATTTCAATTTCTGACGGAAAAAACTAGAATATTATCGATGGTTGCATCCATTTCATGATCTAAATGCATTTTCAAATGCAACTGACTGACACGACCGGTGATCAGTTTTCTAAATCCGTACATGGGAAAGGAAAGAGATGATCGTCGGAAAGAAAAAAAAACATGCATTCACCTTGATTGAGCTGCTTGTTGTCATCGCGATTATAGCAGTGCTGATTTCACTGCTTCTTCCTGCGGTGCAGTCCGCCCGTGAAGCAGCCCGTCGAGCTCAGTGCATTAATAATATGAAGCAGCTTGGCCTGGCTGTTCATAATTACCATGATATTCATAATGTGTTGCCTCCAGGCAGGATCTGGGCACCTGACAACCCAACTGGTTGCGGCTACAACTTTTTTCAGTGTCAGGACACCAACTGGTTTATCCTCATGATGCCTCAATTTGAGCAAGGCACTCTGGCTAATGCATTTAACTACATAACAGGTGCAGGTGGCCCGCTGAGAGGATTACCCGTCGGCTTTTTTGCCAACTCGACTGTGATGGCAACCAAGATGTCGCTTTTTCAGTGCCCCAGCGACCAGGTCAATAAATTCCAGATCACTCCTACGTATTTTGGCGGCGCACTTTCCGGACCGATTGTTTCCAAGGGTAATTATGTGGCCTCCTGGGGCAACACGCAGTGGGATCAAACTAATATCACGGTCAATGGCAACACTGTGCCTTATTTGCAATCAGCTTTTGGCCAAACCGGCAATATCGGGCTTTCACGCTTTACTGATGGCACTTCTAATTCTGTTGTCATGGCGGAAGTGGTGCAGGGTGATACTTATGATATTCGAGGTGCGATATGGCAGAGCGTGCCCGGCGGTAGCCATTATGAAAGCCGACTGGCGCCAAACAAATCTATTGATTTTTATGGCTCGGGTGTTGTGGGCGACCGCTTGAATCAAGTGGTGTTCTGTGTTAATCAACCACCGGTGCTTCCATGTACTGGCGGAGCGGGCGACCGAGCCAGCTATGCCGGTGCCCGCAGCCGTCATCCGGGCGGAATCAATTCGCTTCTGGGTGATGGTTCCGTGCGGTTTTTCAAGGACAGCGTGAATCAGGCGATCTGGGTTCAGCTGAACTCGATTAACGGCGGCGAGGTGATCAGCGCTGACGCATATTGATAAAGTGAAAAGACTGATCGTGGGGCATACTGGTTAAACCGATATGTCCCAAGCCTTTGAAGCGTTCAGGAAAAGTAAATATGCCTGGCATTACGACAAGAATTTTTATCATCGTTGCCTGGCTGGTTTCCACTTCTTGTCTAATTTACAGAGACTTTCTGCCTCGATTTCTTGTGGGTGAGCCGCCCAACTGGAAGTCGCTGACATCGGTTGCCAACCCAGATAAGCCGGCGAGCTGGCTTATTATGGTGGAAGATGCCCCGGATAGATCTCGTGTGGTTGGACGGGCAACTACTAAAAAACGCGAAGTAAACAGCTCTGGAACCATGTTTGGCAGTATGGTAAAGATTGATGCAAAGGGGCTATTTGCGAATACCCCTCTTGCTGTGGCGGAATCGACTGAATTTCAATTTGAGTCGGAAACACGAATTTCGCCCCAAGGCTTATTACAGCAGTTCCGGGCGATGGTTCATGTGCGAGAGTTGGGTGAAAAGCCCATTCTAATAATAACGGGCATTCCTTCGGCGAATAATAAACTAGAAATTCGATTTCAAAGCAGTCTTTCCCCGTTGCTGAATTTCAGGCAGATTTTGCAGGTTTCACCGACCGAGATGATTCGCGGTGGGCTTGAACCAGTGGATTGGCTACCTGGTATTCGCGTAGGTCAGCGATGGAAAACGACTGTGTTACAGCCCCTGACAGCCAGACCTGAGGAATTGCAATCGGAAGTGATTGCAGAAAGTCGCATTTTCTGGAATGGTAATCCGACTGATGCTTTTATTGTTGAACACAAGGCTGGAACCTATTCTGCAAAGACTTACGTGAGAAATGATGGACTGGTTATTCGTCAGCAGCTACCCACGCCGTTGGTGAAAATGGTGCTAGAGCGTGAGCCTGAAAATGCAATTCGGTGATATGCTGCAAAAGGGGCTTTGATGGAACAGGCGT
>JBILGL010000244.1:0-6535 GCA_044351075.1 Isosphaeraceae bacterium
ACCCACCATCTCCCGGGCCAGCTTCACCCAATTTTCATCACGATAATTCACCCCGCCTGATGCCCCGGCCAGCCGCGCGTTTTCCAGCTTTTTCTCACAGGAAGAGCTCACATAAACCTTACCGCCCGCGGCAATTGCCATCTGCATGGCAAGCTGCGAAACGCCGCCGCCAATACCTGTGATAAAAACCGACCGACCTGGCTTGAATTGACCACGCGTAAAGAGAGCCCGATAGGCCGTCAGCCCGGCCAGCGGCAGAGCGGCCGCTTCGGTCGCCGACCATTCAGCCGGGCAAGTCTCAACCTGAGTGGCATCAACCACAATGGCCTCGGCATAAGTGCCCTGATCGGGCAGGCCGAGAATTCGCCAGTTTTTGAAGTCGGGCACTGTTGGGTCACTGCCCCAGGAGAGGCTCGGGTTGATCCAGACACGCTTGCCAACCTTTGCCTCATCCACCCCTTCGCCCACTTCATCAATGTGGCCGACGCCATCAGAACCAAGAATCACCGGCAGCTTGATACCCGCATAAAGCCCTCGACGAATCCAGACATCGCGATGGTTCAGTGCTGCGGCCTGAAGCGATACACGCACCTGGCCCGGGCCTGGCCTGGGCGTTTCGACTTCCTGATAGACAAGTTGGTCCGTTCCGCCCGTTCCTTGAAGTACTACGGCTTTCATCTTCGTTTTTCTCCTTAATTTCGGGCCTGCTGATCAATCATCTGCAAGTGATCTAATGCGGCTTTTTTTACCACCTGCTATAAGTCGGTGGCTGAGATTGATTGTAGCGAAAAGAGAATCAAAGGCGGTATGGAATTTGTCTGGCATCCCTTTTTGCAGAAGATCGGGGCTCGCCGATAATTTCAGATTTTTCAGGAAAAAGATAGGCTCATGAGATATTCAAATCGCCCGTCTTGGTCATTGTTTTACTGAGCTGTTGCATCGATTCAAATTCAATCACTTGATTTTAGTCTAAAGCCAAAAGATAATAATGAGATACAATGCTTCTGGTCGTTCATCTGGTGCATTTGCTTCTTCCAGTCTGTCTGATCATGCAACACACCTGCCAATATCATTTGTCCAGCTTTATCGTGGGCCGATTTCCCACGAAAATTGGCTATGGGCGAGTGGTGCGGTTTCTGTGGGCGATCAGTCTGGTTTATTTCTTCGCATTTTTACCTGCCATTCAGGCGCAACATTGCGGACGCCCGGGATTTATGCCCGAGTGGAATCAGACCTTACTTTCCTGGGAGACATCCACCGTCTCCATCACAGATAACATTGATGATCAGGCTGGTCGTATCAGGACAATCCAGTGCGATGGCCCTTTGTGCCGTTCCCAGAATCAGGACCCGTTGACATCCGGCACTTCGGCCGTCTTGAAATCCCTGAACCTGCCCTGGCGATGTAATGCATTTTTGACAACCACTGACGATTACGATTTTAATTACAGACGATACGCTTTTTTGCGGATCACTATTTCCAACCCCTTCCCCGATTCGTTACTTAAGCCGCCACGGTTTGCCTGATTCATTCATGATGCAATCTGAGTCCTTATTTCCGTCGATTATCCGATAAGTAACAAATCGGCAGAGGGGAAATATTTCAGCTTTTATTGCATGATCATTTTATCCGAATCAATCCATCAGTTTATGGGTTCAATTGCATGAATCATTGCGATTGGGCAGCAACACGGCATATTCATCGAATTCTGCATTGATTGCAGATTCATCTCAATCACAAATAACGAATCAGGAATACATTCCATGCCTTATCAGAAGAAATTCACACGTCATCAATCTGGTTTTACACTCATTGAGCTACTGGTCGTCATCGCAATTATCGCGGTGCTGATCTCGCTGCTATTGCCGGCAGTTCAATCAGCACGAGAAGCGGCCCGCCGCACCCAGTGCGTCAATAATCTCAAGCAAATGGGGCTGGCTCTTCACAATTATGAAAATATTGCCCGAGCCTTCCCTATGGCCTGTGCACTCAAGGTCGGCGTGCTCGATGAAACATTCTCTGTTCATGCTCGCATTCTGCCTTACATTGAGCAGGGAAACCTCACAAATCTGTTGAATTTTAGCATTGGCTGGTCCATTCAAACGACCGTTGCCGAAACCAAAATTCCCGGCTTCCTCTGCCCCAGTGAAGTCAATACCAGCGCCTATCCCGCCGGGCCCATCCGTCACTATCCCACCAGCTATGGGGCCAATGGCGGTTCGTGGCTGATGTGGGACCCAACCGCCAATCTCATGGGCGATGGCGTCTTTCTGGTGAATAAATCGATCTCAATCGCCGAAATTATCGACGGCACCGCCAACACGATCGGAATCAGTGAAGTCAAAACCCAGTCGCCTGTGCTGCGCGACGGCGGCAATCCGAGCGCCGCCAATGTGCCCCCGCCAACCACGCCTGCTCAGGTCGTCGCTTATGGCGGCAATTTCGACCCAACCTTCGGCTTCTCCCAATGGGTCAATGGCCTCTATATCCACACAGGTATCAGCACACTCTTCCCGCCTAACACCTTTGTGGGCTATCAAACGGGCGGTAGAACCTACGATGTCGGCTTTACCTCAAGCCGTCTCGGTGTGACCACCACCGGCCGCACCTATACAGCCTTCACTGCACGCAGCCATCACCCCGGCGGCGTGAATAGCATGATGATGGACGGCTCTGTACGATTCATCAAAAATAGCGTCAATCGTGATGTATGGCGTGGGCTCGGATCGCGAAACGGCAGCGAAGTCATTAGCGCCGACGCCTATTGACTGAAGCCGCCTGATTAGCCATAAGCCACACCAATTGAAAGCCTTGCAACACTTCATCAAATGAGTGAAGGCCGATGGTTTTCACTCATGAAAGGTGAGAGTGTTGACAACCGGACTGCCACATCGGATAATTTAATGTACTGCGTTGTCCTACGGAAACGCCCTCACCTGTCTCAATTGAATATGCACCATGTGTGTATTTTTCGAGGGTTTCCGTATGATTCATAGACAATTTCTGACACGCTTCCAAATATCCGGCTTATCTCTCGCCCCTCTGACCACACCCGGTAATGATCAAAAAAATCATCTTTTTGATAATTCCTCTGGTGTTTGTCTATTGGCGAAGCACCATGGCCCAGAACGCCACACGATGGCTCTTTCGTGGTGTCATTCCAACGGATGGCCCGCTGGGTCAGGTCATTCAGGCCGGCAATCGATCGAATCAATCTCAGCAACGGTCAGACGACGACATCCAAACTCCGTCAGCCCGGCGATCAATCGCGGCATGGCTGGCGGCCCAATGGGCTTTGGTGCTGGCCTTTCTGGCAGGAGTTTTGGTGGCGGCCTGGGCCTTTTCTTTTGGAGCCGGCCAAAACTAGAATAATCTTCATATGAAAAGCGAAAACGCTGAAGTTTTCGTTACTTTCAGGAATTGCATCGCTACCATTCATCGCCATTATCGACAGGGAATAGAGAGAAACATGCTTGCATTCATTCAAAATCTTGGTGTCACAGAACTTCTGATCATCGGCGGCATTGCCCTGCTGGTTTTTGGCAATCGTTTGCCGAGCGTTGCCCGATCAATGGGCAAGAGTCTCGTTGAATTCAAAAAAGGCATGAACGAGATTGAAGAGGAAGTGAAAAACGCTGGCTCTGTCGAAGCCAAAGCACCCAGCGAAACGCAGTCGAAAGTCTGACTCGATCAGGTTCGAAATTCTTCTATCTACTGAATTTGGAGCCTGAGATAATATGCTTCCAAGCCTGAGTCCGATGGAAATGCTGGTGATCGGCGGTCTGGCCGTTCTGCTATTCGGTAAGCGATTGCCGGACGTTGGCCGATCGCTGGGCAAAAGTATTGGCGAATTCAAGAAAGGCATGAGGGGTGTTGAAGACGAGCTGAACCAGCTTCGCAACGAATTTCGAGACACCTCCAGCCAGTCTTACAACAGCTCAATGTCTTCGTACAATTCCAGCGGTTATGCGACCAGCCAGTACGACTACAGCTCGTCTGGCGATGTCTATGATCGCAGCGATGTCACTGTGCCAAAATTTGAGCCTCCTGGCCGACGTTCCGTGAAAGCTTCCGAGCCGGCCCCGACGATCTCAGAACCTGTTTCGGCCGAAGCTGAAACTCCATCATCAAGTGCCGATTAATACTCAGACAGGCCTGCTCATCGAATGTCACTGGCTAGTGATGACTGACCCCAAATGGCTCTTTTTCAGCTTTTTGCCGGTCATGACTTGCTTCCAATCGAATAAGACTGTATAAACTAAGCATGCCGGGCGGCTAACTCAGTGGTTAGAGTGCCATCCTCACACGGTGGAAGTCGAAGGTTCGAATCCTTCGCCGCCCAATCAAATTCATGACTGCCCTAACCTTGACTTTTCGATTCCATACAGGAAAATACATTACATTGCAGGTGTAATTCAGTGGTAGAATGCCAGCTTCCCAAGCTGGACGTCGTGGGTTCGAATCCCATCGCCTGCTTTTCAGAACTACCTCAATTCAACATATTTTTTATGTTTGATTTACACCTATTTGCTACTTGTCTCGAATTGTAGCCTCAAATTATGAATCATTGATATTTTTTAAAACGATTGTCTTCCTCATTATCCATGCTGGATTGTTCATACTTGCATGACATTAAAAGATGCGAAATACTCTGAATTCATCGACCAAATCCGACAACCGGCCAGACTGCGATACAAGTCCATGAAAAAGCGATTATTGCCCCTTTTCTCTCTGCTCCTTGTCATGGCGGCCATCATTGCTCGTCCATATCATAGCCTGGCTCGGGATGCGGAATCCAAAGCATGGAATGTTGTTTTAATATTGGCTGACGACCTTGGCTGGACCGATCTTGGCTGCTTTGGCAGCGACCTTTACAAAACACTGAATCTCGACCGGCTGGCCGATCAGGGCATGAAATTCACTCAGAATTATTCAGCCTGCACCGTCTGTTCACCAACGCGAGCCGCACTTTTAACCGGCAAATATCCAGCACGATAGCACATCACCGACTGGATTCCCGGCTCCATGCCCGACAATCCCAAACTGCTCGTGCCAGACTGGACCAAGCAGCTCCCGCTTGAGGAAACAACACTCGCCGAACTTTTCAAAGCCCGTGGTTATGCCACGGCAAGCATTGGCAAGTGGCATCTCGGCTCTGAGCCATTTTATCCTGAAAAACAAGGGTTCGACCTCAACATCGCCGGCACCGACAAGCCGCAGCCTCTTTCATTTTTCGCCCCCTGGAAAATCCCGACACTCACCGAAGGCAAGGATGGCGACTATCTGACAGACCGCATGGCCGAAGAGGCAGTGAAATTCATTGAAAACACGAAGGACAAGTCATTTTTCCTTTATCTTCCGCATTTTGCGGTGCATACGCCGATTCAGGGCCCGCCGGAGCTGGTGGAGAAATACCGCGAGATCAAGCGTGGGAAATTAAATCATAAAAATGCCATTTATGCGGCCATGATCGAGAAACTCGACGAAGCAGTTGGCCGGGTGATGTCAAAGCTGGATGAATTGAAACTGAGCGAAAAAACAATCGTTATATTTACCTCAGATAATGGCGGCCGAATCACCCAGCAGACGACATCAAACTTTCCTTTAAAATTCGGTAAAGCCTCTGCGTATGAAGGCGGCGTGCGAGTGCCACTGATCATTCGCTGGCCCGGCATGGTAAAGCCCGGCAAATCATCAGATCAGACAACAATCACGATGGATCTCTTTCATACAATCGTTGAGGCCTGCGAATTAAAATTAAATGCCGAAGATGCAACACGCACAGGTCTCTCAGGGCGAGATGGCAAGAGCCTGATTCCGATATTGAAACAATCAGGCGAATGGCAACGACAGGCGATTTACTGGCATTATCCGCACCATCAGCATTATCAATTGGGTGGCACGATGCCATACGGAGCCATTCGAGCCGGCGATTATAAATTGATTGAATTTTATAACGACATGCATGTAGAGCTTTACAACATCAGGGAAGATATCAGCGAAAAACGCGACCTGGGTAAACTCTTTCCGGAAAAGGCTGAGGAGCTCAAGAAATTGCTGCATGACTGGCGATCGGAAGTAGGGGCACAGATGCCAACACCAAACCCGAAATACAATCCCGGCAGGCCGGAATATACACCCCAGCCTGCCAAAAAGAAAAATGCCATTTGATTATCAACCATACGTGTGTCTGATGATCCATGATTCATCAACCCGCGACTCAACAAAACCAGCCGACTGGCGGATAATCCATTCGACGGGATTTGCTGATTTGCCTTTCGTACAGCCGTCAACAACGATGAAAGCCAGAAAGAGGTTCCAATCGCGAATTCTTGCAAAAAGTGATGCAAGCCGATCCTGATCAAAACCTGTTTCAGGCTTGATTCGCCAGAAAATCGCATAATGCTCATCGTGAAATTGCGCCATGTTGAGCAAATCGGCTTCATCACAGAATTCAGCCAGAAAACGACAGGCGATGGAAGCATGGCTCTGTGGGTTGATCACGGCCACGCCGCTTTTCGCTTCGCCTTTAAAT
>JBILGL010000245.1:0-6525 GCA_044351075.1 Isosphaeraceae bacterium
CGCCCGGCGAGTCAGAAATTTCAAAAGCCATCGATCGCCTGATGCAAACCCCATCAGGTGCACTGGCACTCTCCGGGGCTGATTTGGCAGGTCTTTCGCCACAGGTCAAAAAAATTGTGGCTAGCAAGATCAGGCCCGAAACTCGCCCTGAGGTCAGGGAATTTCTTGAGCGATTTTTGCCCCGATCGGCCCGGGTTGAACGGCTGGGCGACGGCTTTCTGCCAGATGAAGTGCTGAGCCTTGCCGGCGATTCAAGTCGCGGCGCCGATCTCTTTTTCGCCAACACAGGGCCAAATTGCGTTTCTTGCCATGCCGTTGGCGGTAAGGGGCGACAGGTTGGGCCAGACCTCGATGGTATCGGCAAAAAATACGACAGGACCACGTTGCTCAAACACATGGTCGAACCTTCGTGGGCCATTGAGCCGCAGTATCGCCTGCACAATGTCGCCACCAAAGACGGCCGGGTACTTTCCGGCATCAAGCAAACCTTGCCGGATGGACAGGTTAAAGTGACGGATGCCAAAGGTGAAACCCTGCTTAAACCTGATGAAGTGGAATCAACACAGGCTTCGGCTTTGTCTCTGATGCCAGCTGGAGTTCTGCGAGACCTTACCGCCGAGCAAGCCGCTGATCTTCTGGCCTATCTGACATCGCTCAATAAACCGGCGAAATAACATCTCCGGTCAATCTTCAAAATCCCGGCAGACGACAAGCTTTTGTCACTGCCGGGTTTTTTGTTGACACACCGACTAGATGCCTTGCCAAAGCCGGGCAATTCAGGTAATCTCCGCATTACAGGAAAATCTTGCCTGATCGATAGAATCGATAAAACAGCTAATGGGGATCCCCTCCCCGGTGATTGAAATCGCAGACACAATCGATTCATCTTCAATTCAGGCAATTACTTACAGGGAGGCGTCAAAAAAATGTCGTCGATTGATTCTCAGCAAGAGCGTCTGGAAGCGCTTGAGCTTTTCAGGTCACATGTACCTGAGATTCGCGGGCATCTGCAATTTCTTGATTTTCTCGTCCGTTCCATCATTGCCGATATGGAACGCTTTGTGGATGAGACTGATGGTGGAACTAAGGCTTTTCTGCATCAGTTGATCGAGATGCACCTTCATCATCTGGAGGTAAATGGCGGCCCAACGGCAGCGCTTCAGGAATTCGCAGAAGCGGTTCGCCTCTGGCTATCCGGCGACTTAACTAATGGCCATGAAGGAACTTCTGATATTCAATACATGCGTGATCTGGTCAATACATCGATGGATACGGTCAACATGACCGGGGGGATGATGGGATGAGTGCTGCATCAAATGGAGTTGAACGCACCGACCGGCTGCCGCTCGGCATGGATATGAAGCAGATCGCCGCTCACCTGAGCGAGCTACGCGGGCATGCCCAGCTCATGGTTTATCTCGCTGACCAGATTGAGGATACGGATAATCGGTTGGATGCCGCAACCGATCCTTCGCAGCGTGCTTTTCTGCATCGTGTCCTTGCGATGTACACTCACGAATTACAAAAACGTCACGAAGGTCTCTCTGGCCGAATCAGTGCGATAACAACCAATATCTCTTCACGAACCCGCAAAGGCCTCTTGAAGAGTATCTGGTAAAATAAAAAAAAATTGACGAATGTCGCCTATATTCCTAAACGGATGCGGTTTAGACTCCGTTCCAGAACTTATGGCGAGCCGGGTGCGGGAACACCCGACAGCTTTAAGGAGCACCGATTGAACCATCGGCGACATCCGTCAATTGTTCCCGAAATGCCCCATGGGACGAGGTCTTGAAAGACCAGTATCGAATTGCATTGCTGAGAACTGGTCTTTCTATCGTCTTGTTTGGGTCTTTTAAGTTTCTATTTTAGAATTTCTTCCCGTTTTTCATGATGGTTTGTGTGATTGTGCAAGATGTGACGCCTGATGATCACATCTCTGTTTCAATATCCCGAAATTCCTCTCGCTGAACCTGATTCAGGCCCAATGGTGAAAACGGGCTGGCTCCGTCAAACCAGATTTTCGATCCTGGCTCACGACCATATATGCCAACAGGACGCCCCTGCTCTTGATTCGTCGATGCATAAGACTCATCAATTTCGGCAGTTAGTTCATTTTCGGCATCGTCGTATCCGACTTCAATCAATCCGTCCGACTCTTCCAGTGGCGGCTTCACGGGCAAGAGCGGTTCATTCAAGGTTTTTTCATACCCTGTTGAATAAGACGCGCCCGCATAACCTGGCTTAAGCAGAGGCTTGTCCTTGGGGTCGGAACTTTCGGCGGGCAGAGGCGTGAAAGTCTCCGTCCAGCGCACGATTCGCCCAGGATTTCCCAATGCTTCCCGATGAATCCAATCGGCCTCTGCCTTCGTCCAGGCATTTCGCTCGTTAATTTGCCTCAGAAGATCAAGCGTTTCGCTGGCGCTGATATGACTTAAATGCCAGCCTGCAGGCCGCCAGAGGCGACTGAATCGACCAAACCGATTTCGCAACGGCGACTGCCCAACCAGCAGCACACCGGCGTTGAGACGATGATACAAGAGGCGGTCGCGGATAATACGAAGCGTCTCAAATCCTTCTTTGGAAAGATGATGCGACTCCTCGACCACAATCTCTGCGCGATATCCGTCCTGATGAATCGCCAGAAATCTCGCTTCAATCCTGGCCAGAAGCTGCTCAGGCGTCATCTGGGCCCGAAACGGATTCTCTTCCAGAGCAATCTGTATCGCATGCAATAATCCAAGGCTCGTGTTGCGTGGCAAGATCGAAAGAGCAATCCAGCGCATTCGATGCTGCTCTAACTTTACACTTTCAGCAGCTTTACGCCAAAGAAATGTCTTGCCAATGCCCGATTCACCCGTCAGCATTCGCAGTCCGAGATTTCGGTTCAGCCAGGCTTGTCTCAGATCTTCGTAAACCTTTGCACGGCTTGAAAGTATATGGGTTTCATCGGCTGGTCTCTCCCATGTTTCGCAAGTGGTTTGCCGGTCGTCATCCATTACCATTTGCTCCGAAGCCACCACAGGCAAAGCCCAAGCGGCCATCCAGCCAATATCGATCAATTACCTCACTAATATCGGACTACCAATTCCAATCACTTGATTCGGAATAAACGAATTTATTGGATCAATCGCTAAACACCTTAATATCCCGCACTTCCTCGCCCTTCCCGAATCCGGGCAAAAGATATTCAAAAGGTCGCATTCTCCCCGTCTTTACTTACATTCAACCTTAATTTACCTGATTTGCCATCGGTAGAAGCTGGAGCGACTGGCTCAGGGCGGCCGGGACAGTCTCCCAGGCAGCTTCATTAAATCTGCGTTCCACGCGGTCGTCTGTATTTTTGGAAAGTTGCAAGCGGGAAAGCCCCATAGCAGTCTGTGCAGGGTTTCGCGGGGTGCGGGCCATTGCGGACTGAGCCCAAAGTTGTGAATTACCTTTGCTTAATGCCATTTGAACATTGATGATACCGATACGGTGAGGGGTATCTTCATACGGCCGACCATAATTCTCTTCGTAACGAACATTTAGTCGATAGGGTGCATTTTCCTGAAAAATCCGGTTTGCTTCCGACGAAAGACTTTGAAATACAGCATATCGCTTCTCAAGTAGTCTTTTTTCAATCGTCGGCTGGCATCGTGCAGTTGCCGTTTTAAGATCCGTAAAAATCGTCCGGGAGATCGCCGAATCAACCATCAAACCGTTTCGTAACGATATTTCAGTGATGATTTTACGTAACTGTTCAGGCAATGGATCATTTGTCGTTTTTCCCCCTTTTGCCTTCATCTGCCAATTGATCGCAGCACCAAGGTCAGCCAAAGCCTTTGAAATCTCGCCTGCTGTCGCGGCTGATCGTGCGGTCGCAATAAACCGGTTCACCTGGCCACTTTTGGCCATCTCCCAAGCCTCGGCCGCCGCGTTTGCCAGCGGCTTCAGATCCTCATCCGAAAGTGCTTCTTGCTCAAGCTCTTCAATCGATCGTAACCCTCTTTCTGAAATATCGTTAACAGCCAAAGCCAAATTCGATTGCCAGAGTTTTTGAGCGAGCTCAGACCGATTTTTTCTCAGAACTTCTTTTTTCAGACCGGCCTTTGTTGCCAATTCATCAGCTGATTCGGTTGTCCAGGCTAAGAGCACAAGATCATAGCTCTTTAACAAATCCTGATTTTTGTCCGCATTGGTGCTGAGTTCAAGCTGTTTAATCGCCCGAACCATCGCCGTGGCCGATCGATCCGAATGAGCGGCCGTCCATGACTGCATGAATGCGGAAGCAAGTAGCAGAAAGAAGCTGGCAACCAGAGCTGGCCCGCCCCAGGGCGGCATGGCCGTGATGAGCACCACCAGCCAGCCGGGCGCTCGGCGATATCGCCGACGAAAGGTGCCATGATCGAACCCCTGGTGGGTGCGTGGCACTTCGGTTTCATGGCTACAAAATGGGCAGCGGGCCGACCAGACATCCTCCGGCGGTTCAAATACGGTGTCGCAATGGCTGCAATGAATACGGATCGACATGCGACTGAATGGATGAGCGGCCGTTAATCATGATATGATGAATTGACAATCTTTATCATATCATAGGCAGGCATCATGATTCATAACTCTACGGCGATTTTTAATCATTATAATGAATCAGCATGAGTCAATTTGGTCATGAAGGCCAGCGGCAAACTTAACGAAAAACTTAACCGAATTCGTTTTCAAAAGAAGTATTTTTCCTGCTTTAAATCAATTGTTTTTTGCTCGAACAACTTTAAAATATTGGGGAAGCTTGCATTTTCAACATCTCAACGTCGCTGCCGGCTGGAAATAATCGTGATTGAAGTCGCATGCCCCACCTGTGACACTGTTTACAGCCTGAAGCCCGAGCTCGCGGGGCGAGTTGTCAAATGCCGCGCCTGCGCTCAGCCATTTGAAGTGCCTGAACTGCATGAGCTGCAACAGGATGCCCCAGAATTTGCTCCCCAGCTATCCTCATCCACTCAAAATCCATCAAGATCTCGCAAGAGAAAACAAGATGTTGATGAACACGGCTTCTACCACGATTACGACGACGCTCATCACACTGATCAATCACAAACATTTACAGATCATGAAGATGACGACCACGACGAGCGCCTGATGCAAGAGGCGGCCCGGCGTGGGGCCCTCTATTTTGAAGAGCCTCGCCCCAGCCCATCTGCGTCGATATTGCCAGGCCAGCGGTCGCGGAAAAACGCGGCATTTCCGAAAGAAATTGTTTATCTCCTAGGCTTTGGCACGGTTGCCTGCCTGGTCGTTTTTGGTCTGGTCAGGTTTTTATCAAGCGATGCATACAACGCCATGGCGATGGGGGTCGATTCGGTTGTAGCCTCTGAGTTCAGCCAGCCGGGCGACAAACCCATCGGTTCGCCGGCACCTGCAGCCGCAAAAATTGACAAGTCACTGCCTGTAAGAGACTTGAGCAAGCATCGCCAGCTCATGCGAGATTTGATTAGCCAGTTCACGGCAATGGGCGATGCCCTTTCTGCAATTCAGGATCAAGCATCAGCTGAAGCGCAGGGGCCGCGAATTGAAGGCATCAGTAATCAGCTCAGGGAAATTCAGGGAAGGTCCAGAACCGAAGGGATTTTTAATCCTAACCCCAAAGAAAATCAAATTTTAGCAAAAGAGTTTGGCAAGTCTTTACGCGCTGCTGGTGAACGCATTCGCGACCAGCTCAGGCGGATGCAGCAATCAAGCCGATTTCCGGCGGCGATGTCGATGTCAATCAGCAGGGTTGAGGGCGGCTTGAGGCAGATGGAGCAGTCGTTTATCTCAGCCGGTGAGCTGGCCGATGGCGAAAGTTATGTTGAAGTGCGAGTCGCCGGCCTTCGCTCAAACGACGAACGAGGCTATATTGGTTACCTGCTCAAAGAGCTGATCTCTCCGGCGGCATCACGATCATCAAGCCCGACACTGGCTGCGGCAAGGTATAGCTTCTGGCCGGTGGAACGCCCTTCGGCTGTCGCCGGTAAAATCAATTTTGGTAAGGTGATACGCACAAAGGGCAAAGAAATCTGGGTCGTTGCCAACCCGATTGATCCATCGGCCATTCAGCAGTGGAAAGATACCGTCACTGAAGAAGCCAATCGGCTCAACGGCCGCATGGCAAACAATAATCCTTCGCAAAATGCTCAAGCCCCTGCCCCCCGGCCTGAAGAACCCAAACCGCCAGATGGGGCCGACGACATCACCAAGGCATTGTTTTATTTAGGTGATGGCAACCTGCTGAAACGCAATAGCGCGATGGACCAGTTGATGAAGGCCAATCTGAACGGCCGCGGCAACGAAGTGCTGGATAAGATTGGCACCCTGATGGAAGGGCAAAACCTCTTTTTTGTCAGAAGCCTGGTGCAGCTTGCCCAGCGATGCTCGCCCGAAGATCAGTTCAAATTTTTTCAAAGTCGTTTATCTGCAAATAATTCCGGCTGTCAGCCCGAAGTCTTTGCGGCCTTTGGGGCGCTCAAAGATCCCAAAATCATTCAGCCGATGATCGAAAACTATAAC
>JBILGL010000246.1:0-6498 GCA_044351075.1 Isosphaeraceae bacterium
GTGGCCAGCTTCTTCGTCTCGCGAATTGATGGTGTCGTCGATTCCTGGATCGACAAAAATTCGCCTCAGTCGGCCGCCATCAAGGGCAAAGTGGCTATCGCCAACGCCAAAGACGCTTACCGGATCTACGAAAGACTCTACAAATCAAGCGACTTCGCCCCACTGGCTGCCGCCGGAGCTCGCGTCCAAAGGCTGCTCTGGGCATCAACCGGCACCAAAAACCCAGCCTATCCTGACACACTCTACGTCGATCAACTGATCGGCCCTGACACGGTAAACACTGTGCCACCTGCAACCTACGACGCCTTCCGCGACCACGGCACAGCCGAGCCAAAGCTGCTTGACGGCCTCGACGACGCCCTGGCTACGCTCAAGTCGCTGAAAGACGCCGGCCTTGACCTAAGTAAAGTGACCGATGACCTGCTCGACGACGGCATCAAGCAGTTTGTCAAAGCCTTCGAGAAACTCATGGCCGGTCTCGACCAGAAACGCCAGAGCTTTCTGGCCGAAAATTGATTGCTAACGGTCAATCAGCAAAGATTTTAGGGCAGGCTCTGGTTTGGGTCTGCCCTTTTCTATTGATTGGAGAATTCAACAATCTTGAAGATTTTTCTCCAGATAAATGACCTCACGGAGACATAAAGCCACGAAGATGAATAGGGCGAGACTTGAGCCTTATTATTTTGCTTGCTCAGTGCATTTGTGAGAAAAAACGGTTGCAAATGAGAGGGGCGAAAGAAGCCCTGTTTGACATGAACGAAGCGAGATAATTACGCCCGGAAAATCGCTTTGTATATAAGTTCAAACCTACCCCTTCACGCGATTCAGCTTAAAAAGTGCGAGAGTCGAGATCACAGGTTTCCGCGGCAATTCAAGCCTTACTGCCCCATGGCCACTTTGCCGGCCGTACTGCTGAATTTGCTCATCGCCCGGCTCAGAAATTCCACGAAAACGGCCGGTTCGTTATAGCCACCAATCCGCTCAAGCACTGTGCCATCCGCATTCATCACCACATAAATCGGGTTCGTTGCTTCCTGAGCGATGTCAATCAGAAGCTCCTGATTGGCTTGCCCTAGCGCGGCCCTCTGATCGGGTGTGATCGAAGCGATTGGCACAAAATCGGTATAAATCTGGACGGTCACAAACTTTTTGAGCTGGTCAACTACCTCCGCCCGGGGCAGTACTCGCTGCTCCATCAAGCGGCAATTCGCACAGTTGACGCCCGTAAAGTCAATCAAAATTGGCTTGCCGACCGCCTTGGCTTCTGCCTTGGCTTTCTCAAGGCTCATTCCCCACTCGACACCATGAAAGCTGGTCTGTTGCGTGATCGCCACCTGTGGGTCAGCCGATGTTGCTTTCGTGCCATGGCCCGATTCCGAACCACCTCCGCCGGCCGATGCCATGTTGGCAAAGGCATTGAGCTCACCAGCATCGGGCGGCAGGATACCAACGACAAGTCGTGTGTAGATCTGGCTTTGCGGCGGTCGGCCAAAGAGTGCAGGGGTGAGATAGACAGCGATAAAAAGAAACAGGCTGCCGAAAATGATTCGCCCAGGGCCGACTTTCGGCTCTTCGTAATCGTGATCCGTGCGAAACAGGCCGAGCAGGTAGAGGCCGCAAACGGCGGCCAGCACCACCCAGGTTGTTAGCACCATCTGGGCGTCAAACCAGGCTTCTTCCGGTACTTTATACGCAATCTCGGCTGTGTTCAAAAATTTGAAGGCCGCGCCGATCTCCACCAGCCCGCCCACCGTCTTGACTGTGTTCATCCAGTCCCCGCCTCGTGGCATTTTGGACATCAGCCCGGGGGCGAGTGCCAGCAGGAAAAATGGAATGGCAACGACTGTGGCAAATGTCGCAAGCCCAAGCACTGGATAGAGATAATTCCCGCCGGCCGCCATCACAAGCAGGCCGCCCACCACCGGGAAGGTGCAGGTGAAGCTGGTGATCGTGAGCGTGGTGGCCATGAAGATCACACCGACCATTCCGCCCTTGCTTTCGCCATGAGCCGACGCATTGAGCAAAAAATTCGGCAGTCGGATTTCAAACAGTCCAAGCAGGCTCAGGCCAAAGGCGAAAAAGAGGACCGCCACAAAGATATTAAGATAGGGATGATTGGCCAATTGCTGCAGTGAGGCCGCGCCAAAGAAGGCTGAGAAGATCACGCCGACAAGCGTAAAGATGCCAATAATTGAAAGGCAGTAGGCAACAGCCAGCTTCGTGGTGCCGCGGCCGCCTTGCCCCTGTTTGACAAAAAAATTGACAGTCACTGGTACCATCGGCCAGACGCAAGGCATGATCAAGGCCACCAGCCCGCCACCGGCGCAGACCAGCAGAAACGGCAAAAGCCCCTGATCAAGGCTTTTCTGCACTTCACTGGTCGTGGCAGGAGCTGATTTAGCACCCACAGCCGCCGCAGATGGGCCGGGATCAACCGCCGGAGCCGAGTTGGCCTGAGTCAGATCAGCGGGCTTTTCCGCCGTTTTTTTTTCCTCTGGCTGGGCTTTTTCTTCCGCCTTGGCTGCTGCGGCGATGGCTGTTTTTGGCTCGTCTTTGGGTGCTGCGGCTACTTTCGGTTCGTTTTTTGGTTCGGCCGGTTTTTCCGTCGCAGTGGCTGCGGCCTGACCGCCAGCGACGTTCAGCACAGCGGCAGGCAGAGCCCATCGGCCGGGAATCGAGCAGTTTTTATCGTCGCAAAGTTGATAATATGCCTGCACCTGAATCTGCTTTTCACCAGGTGCAGTGCCGGCAGGCACTTCCAGCGCGATACTGAATGAGATTTCACCATCATAAAATTCCACAAATTCAAGCTCGGGAAAGACGGCTTCTTTCTTTTTAATTACCTCTTTCGAGGCCTTCCAGTCGCCTTTAATCGTCAGGCCACTGGTCTGAAAGAGGTCTAGTTCGGTCTGCCGCGGACCACTTTCCGGCTGAGTTTTCGTCAGCTTGTAAAGGTGATATCCCGGCGAGAGCTTTGCCGTGGCTGTGAAGGTGACGGTGTCGCCAGGCTTGGCTGAGGCTGGTTCCACTTTGGTTGACCAGACTGCCGTCTTGGGCTGAAGCCTTGGGCTGGAATTCTTCTTCTTCGGCTCCTGCCCGGTCGCGACCGCCGTGTAAAGCAGAATCGCCAGGCAGAAATAAAGCCCCGTTCCCCTGGCGAGTGATCTTCCCAATTGGAGAATCATGCCACAACCCTTTCAGATACTGACACTTCAGTGCATTGCCACCAGCAGGCGGCCAACCGTTTTCGCATAAACACAGTTGACCTATACTAATGATCATAATGCCAAGCGTGGAAATCAGCAAGTTCTAAGTTCAAAGCCGATATTCATGCTGATTCAAACACGACATTAAATATCAGGGCAGGGGCATTTTATTTAAATTTTGTCGTTGGTTTGGATTTTTGTCAGTCACGATTTATCCTGACATGTTCATTTCATTTCGACTGAGCCAGAATAATAATCCAATTGAAATCATTGAATTTTAAATGAAAATGATGAGTCGCTAAGGCAACAGATTTCACTGAGAAAAAATTGTTTTACCCTTTGTATTCTGAATTTTGGTATGAACCTTTCACTGGACCTGGCGAGGCGATTAGCTCCGCTCGTTCCTGGTGTCTCTCTCAAAAGAATTCCTTGTAACGCTTATTTTCCCTCGTTTCACATGATTTTAATTGGAATTCATCCGAAATCCTCAAATTTGGTCACAGTGTTGGGGTAGGAATCTGGTGTGAAGCCCAATTTAAGTCTCCACCCCCATCAAAGCTGAAGGTCAAGAATTCAAGCAAAAACGGACGGTCCAAAGTCAGGTCCAGCTCAACAGATATTCGCCAGTGAACACAATGCCAAGTAGTATCCGACCGATGAATTACATCATCAGCTTGCGAATTATCGTCGGAGCGGCTCTTCGCCGGATTGGCCGCGGATAATCGGCGTTGTGGGCGAAACGGCGCGGGGGCGATTTCCCGGCATGGCGATCAGTGTCGCTTTGCCATCAGATTCTCCGGGCTCGCGTTGCTCTGCCACCACCCGATGCCAGCTGCGCCAGGCTCGGTCTAATTCATTCGTGTTATTAAGTTTATAGTGCTTGCGAACAGCTTCATCCCAGCGATTCTGGGCGCCTTCTCCTACAAAAGATAAGAATCTCTCGCGGCCGCCGATTTCAATCAGAAAGCGCGACACCGAATAGCCCTGCCCATAAAAGCCCAATAAATCCTTCGGATATTCTTCCATGCTGAATAAAGTCTTGAGCGGCAGGTGCTTCTGGCCTTCCATCAAATTCTTTACAATTCCATCCTGTCGGGCCAGTTCGCGGCCATCTTCCGAAAGCATGCAGGCCCCTTCATCCGCCCATCGGGGCATGGGGGCACCAAAGTGCCAGGCAAAGATCGTGTGTGTCACCTCATGCGGCAGAGCTGAAAAAAGAATGCGTTCCGGCGAGCCTTCCAGCGTCATTTCCTGCGAAGTGACACGCCCTTCGTCGAATGTAAATGAAGTCACTCCGCCGGCCTCGCCGCCTGTGAGCCGAAGCCTAATCGGGCAGGGCCTGAGCCAGTTGGGTAATGGCTTGCCCAGCCATGCAACAGCGATTGACTTACGATAGTCTTCAGCCGCTTTGGCGACCCGAATGACCAGTTCCCGATCGCCACCCGAGACCAGAAAGTTGGTGCTCCTGGCCGATTCTGCATGAGCTATCTTTTGGGTTAGCTGCGGCAAAGCCAGCAGAAGAGCAAAAAAGAATGGCAGTCGGCAAATATTGAGCTGAAAAATGCATACCTGCATTGAAATGAACCCTCTTCCATGAGGTGTGCGTGTGACAGATCAGAATTTAGTTCAGGCTGATCGGCCGAAAAATGCAGAATGAATCTCGCGTCGTTCCTTCAACCACGAAAGTTAATCGAAACCGACCTGACTGTAAACAGCAATTTTATTAAACCATTTTTGTTTCATTTCCCTTTTACATTAACAACGCTCAATTCCAATACATCATTAAAGATCAGGATTGAAATAAAAAGATCCCGAGTTTCCCCAGGATCTATTGATCAAATCGATGAAAAATTCCATCAGGAATATCAGAAGGCGTCGGCCGAAATCACTTCTCCGCCGGATCGGGTGCCAAGGCCCCAGTAAATCCGTTGGTTGGTCGAGTCCTTGATGAATTTCACCGATCCATCACCGAAGCAGAAATTCACCCCACCGGGGTGGAAGCTATCAACATTGGAATAGACACCCAAGGAGCCTGAGGCAACATTTGAGCAGTGTGTCCACATGTCCTGGCTGTGGTTGGGTGTTGCAATCGTGTTAAAGAGAGTGAAGGCCATTGCACCGTGGGCCCAGTTTTGCCCGCGCTGGGTATCGAGGCTACCGCCAGAACCTGATTGCCAGGCTGCAGTGCAGGCTTTCAGCCCCTGAATGGTGGCGGCAGGGTTGGACGATGCGTCTGTCAGAAGGGCAGCAGCGGGAATAGCCGTTACTCGGTTTAACCCCACATTTTTCTGCCGGAATGACTGGGATGGATTGCCAACAACGGCCTCAGAAAACGCAACTGTATTGGAAAGACCATCGGTGCAGTTATTCATCGCGTAAACACGCTGGAAGCCGAAAAAGCCGGATGTTTCCACATTCGCCAGCGTTGCAATGCCGGTATTATTATTGACAAGATTGGTTGTCGTGCCGATCGAGCCATAATAATTATTGGTATTGGTCGTGGCGTTGTTGTTA
Organism: Isosphaeraceae bacterium; assembly: GCA_044351075.1. Classification (GTDB taxonomy): domain Bacteria; phylum Planctomycetota; class Planctomycetia; order Isosphaerales; family Isosphaeraceae; genus QWQI01. Next base: position 5,721 of record JBILGL010000246.1, read on the forward strand.
TTCTTTCCGGCGTAAATGTCAGAAGGGCAGAGATACATCTTCATCTGTGCCCGTTGTGCGGTTTCCTGAACGCGATAAACCCATGTGCCTGCATTATCCTCACAGCCCCAGATCAGATTAAAGGCGTTATAGACCTGTGTCTGCTCAAGATAGGGCAAAAGGGCAACATGCACGCTCAGGTTTTGCTTGGCCTGATATGTGGCTGGCGGGCTGACAATGCCATGCATGGCTCCCATGGGGAAAGAGCCATGAATGTCGTGATAACCATGAAGGGCAAGGCCCATCTGCTTGAGGTTATTCACGCACTGGGCGCGGCGGGCGGCTTCGCGGGCCGACTGCACGGCAGGCAACAGCAGAGAAATCAGCACGGCGATGATGGCAATCACCACCAATAATTCAATGAGTGTAAAGCCTCTGGTACGGCTTTTGTGGATACGCATATTCGAACTCCGGTCGTCGGCTCAAGACCAGACTATGCAAGCTGGTACTGAGTGTTATAGATTCTGATTTGTATGAGAGTTTGAAGAATTCCGGTCTACTTTATAATCGCTTATCCCCTATTCACTTGTCAAGCTACATTTAACTTGTTGTCGTTGGTAATGGTGCCGTTAAACGAACATTATCTTTTGACCAGTTTTTTTTTGATTCAGGGGTTATAATACCCTCATCATATGATGAAGGATGAGTTCGCTGGACTGGGAATTACCATATTGTCAACAGGATCGGCCTCGGAAAATCGTTTGGAAATCGCCCGGGAATCGGTAACTGCCATTGCCGC